>NZ_JBAUJB010000121.1:0-39347 GCF_049683355.1 Mycobacterium sp. | reverse complement strand
CATCAGCGTCCTGCGGCTCAACGGACATACCAACATCGCCGCCGCGCTTCGACACCACGCGCGCAATCATCTCCGACCCGTCAAACTACTGCTGAACTGGTGAAATACGACTTTGCCGACACCGTGGTGGGTGCACGCCCGCGCCGGCGAGATCGCCGGCGGCAGTTGGGTCGACGAGTCACCGACGGCGCTGCCCGAGGTCAACCTCGCGGTCACCGCGTCGGCGGTGCGCCAAGCGCTGGTTGCGCTTGTCTGACCCCGGTCTAGCGCTGCGAGCCCAACGCCTGCTCGACGTCGCCGAGCAGGTCGGCGACGTCCTCGATGCCGACCGACAGCCGGATCAGGTCGTCCGGCACCTCGAGTTGGGACCCGGCCGTCGAGGCGTGGGTCATCGCGCCCGGATACTCGATGAGCGATTCCACACCGCCGAGCGACTCGGCGAGAATGAAGATCTCTGTGCGCGCGCAGAAGTCGCGCGCAGCCTGGGGGCCGCCACGCAACCGCACCGACACCATCCCGCCGAAGCCGCTCATCTGGCGTGCCGCGACCTCGTGGTTGTGGTGCGACGGCAGCCCCGGGTAGAGCACGCTGTTGATCGCGGGGTGCCCGTCGAGGAACTCCGCGATCGCCCCGGCGTTGTCGCTGTGGCGCTGCATCCGCAACGGCAGGGTCTTGAGGCCCCGCATCGTCAGGTAGGCGTCGAACGGCCCGGGCACCGCACCCGCACCGTTCTGCAGGAACGCGAAGGCCTCGTCGAGCTCTTCGTTGTTGGTCAGCAGGGCACCGCCGACCACGTCGGAATGCCCACCGATGTACTTGGTGGTCGAGTGCAGCACGATGTCGGCGCCCAGCGGAAGCGGCTGCTGAAGCGCCGGTGAGGCGAACGTGTTGTCCACCAGGACCTTGGTGTCTGTGGCGGCCGCGAGTGCGGCAATGCCCTCGATGTCGGCGATGGACAGCAGCGGGTTGGTCGGCGTCTCGACCCAGATCAGCTTGGTCCGGTCGGTGATCGCCGCGCGCACGGCGTCCAGATCGGAGAGCGCCACCGCGGTGTAGCTGATCCCCCACAGCGTGAACACCTTGTCGATCAGCCGGAAGGTGCCGCCGTAGGCGTCGTCGGGGATGACGAGGTGGTCGCCGGGTCGCAGCAGGGCACGCAGTGCGCAGTCGGTGGCAGCCATCCCGGAGCTGAACGCCCGCGCGTAGGACGCCGTCTCCACCGCCGCCAGGGATGCCTCCAGCGCGGTGCGGGTCGGGTTTCCGGTGCGGGCGTACTCGAACCCGCTGCGCAGCCCACCGACACCGTCCTGGGCGAACGTCGAGCTGGCATAGATCGGGGCATTCACCACGCCGGTCGCCGGATCGGGGCGATAACCGGCGTGAATGGCCTTGGTCGCCGGGCCGTAGGCGCGGTAGTGGTCGGCCGCACTGCGCTGCTCTCCCATGGCCGCAAGCGTAGCGGTGTAGAAAGTGAGCATGTCGACCTCTGCGACCGCATCGATCGAGAGCCTGCTCGACCTCGACTCGCTGCTGAGTTCCGAAGAGCTCGACCTGCGCTCGATGGTGCGCGGGTTCGGCGAGCAGCGCCTCCGGCCGCACATCGCCGAGTGGTTCGAGACGGGGCAGGTCCCGGTCCGGGACCTCGCCGTCGAGATCGGCAAGCTCGGCCTGCTCGGCATGCATCTGAGCGGCTACGGGTGCGGCGGATCGACGGCGACGGCCTACGGGCTGGTGTGCCAGGAGCTGGAGGCCGTGGACAGCGGGCTGCGCAGCCTGGTCTCGGTCCAGGGCTCACTGGCGATGTTCGCCATTCACCGGTGGGGCAGCGAGGAGCAGCGCCGCCAGTGGCTGCCCGGCATGGCGGCAGGCGAGCTGATCGGCTGCTTCGGCCTCACCGAGCCGGACTTCGGCTCCAATCCCGGCGGCATGCGCACCACGGCACGCCGGGAAGGGTCGGACTGGATCCTCAACGGCTCGAAGATGTGGATCACCAACGCCTCGGTCGCCGACGTCGCGATCGTCTGGGCGCGTGAGCAGGGCACCGAACGCAACAGCATCGTCGGGTTCGCCGTTCCGACCTCCACCCCGGGTTTCAGCGCCAGGGAGATGACGCACAAGATGTCGCTGCGGGCGTCGGTCACCTCCGAGTTCAGCCTCGACGACGTCCGGCTGCCCGAGGACGCGCGGCTACCGGAAGCCCGCGGGCTGGCGGGACCGCTGAGCTGCCTGTCCGAGGCGCGGTTCGGGATCGTCTTCGGCGCTGTCGGAGCCGCCCGGGATTGCCTGGAGACCGCGCTGGACTACGTCGGGACCCGCGAGGTGTTCGACCGGCCGCTGGCCGGATACCAGCTGACGCAGGCCAAGATCGCCGACATGGCCGTCGAGCTGGCCAAGGCCCAGCTGCTGGCGCTGCATCTGGGCCGGCTCAAAGACGACGGCCGCATCCGGCCCGAGCAGGTCAGCGTCGGCAAGCTGAACAACGTCCGGGAGGCCCTCGAGATCGCACGGCAGTGCCGCACGCTGTTGGGCGCCAACGGAATCACGTTGGAATATCCGGTGCTCAGGCATGCCAACAACCTGGAGTCGGTGCTCACCTACGAGGGCACGTCCGAAGTGCACCAGCTGGTCATCGGTGAGGCGTTGACGGGAGTCAGCGCGTTCCGCTGACGCGGGGCACACACACCGTGGTCATGATCTTGTCGGCCAGCGTCTGACGTTTGGCGTCCCACAGTGGGAACAGATAGCCGATGAAGCAGGGCACGGCGTCCACGGCGTGGACGAACTGGCGCACCAGCGACCGGCCGAAACCGATTGGCTGCCAGGTCTTCCCGCTGACCACTCGGAATCGCATCACCGACTTGCCGACGCTCGAGCCGGTGGTTCCCTGGCGGTAGCCGAAGTTCCAGACCGCGTAGCTGAGCGAGATCAGCGCGACCGGACCGAACAGGGCGTCGCCGACGTCCGACGGGGTCGCCGTGCAGGCCACTCCCCCGTTGTCGTAGGTCACGCAGTCGACGCCGGCGGTGCCGATGGCCACCGCTTCCCAGAGCGCTGCGCCGGCGAGCAGCGGGAGCACGTCGATCAGCCACGCTCCCAGTCGAGCGATCCAGGGCGTGTAGGACTTTCTGGGCAGCACCGGCCGCCAGAGCTGCTGCGGCGGCTGTCGGGCATCCCAGGACACGCTTCACAGGATCTCGGCCCGATCGGCAAATCGCAAAATGTCGGCGTGTCCGGTACACCCGGACACGCCGACATCCAGAGCCCGGATGCGCTACTGGGTGGCAGGCGCCACCGAGGCGCCGTTGAGCACCCGGTAGGCGTACACCAGGATCAGCGACGCCACGGGCACCGCCACCAGCAGGCCGACACCGCACAACACCGCGCCCACCACGACCACAAGGACCATCACCAGCCAGGTGAGCAGCACGTTGCGGAAGTTGTTCTTGCTGGTCTCGAAACTCGCCTTGACGGCATCCAGCGGGGCCAGGTTGCGGTCCAGAACCGCGATCACCGTGAACATCAGCATGATGCTCGCGATCACACCCGGAATCACGCACAGGAAGAAGCCGACGGTCGTGATGACGCCGACGATCAGCGTGGCGATGACCACGTTGCCGATGTTGCGGGGCCGGAAGAACGATCCGATGGCCACCTGCTGGCCGTTGGCGATGTCGATCACGCCGCCGAGGAATGCCGACTGGATCGCGGCGCCGACAAGCAGCGACAGGAACCACCCGACGATCGAGACGAGGATGCCCGTCACACCGGTGGCACTGTAGGAGAACGAGAATCCGCTGTCATCGGTGACGTAGCTGGCCGAGTCAGGGGCCAACAGGACCTGGAACAGGTTGATGAGCCCCTGCAGGATCAGCAGCACCACGCCGAAGGCCAGCGTGGCCACGACGAGCGGGACGGCGTTGTTGGTGAACTTGTTCCATGCCCAGCTGAACGCCTCGCCGACGTTGTAGCCGGACTGGCCACCCATCGGCGGGTAACCCTGCTGTGGTGGCGGATAGCCCTGTTGCGGTGGCGGATAACCGCCCTGCGGTGCCGAATATCCGCCAGGGGGCGGAAACCCCCCGGACGGCGGGAAACCACCCGGCCCCTGCGGGGGCGGCGGGTAGCCACCACCCCCGGGAGGAGGAGGCGGATATCCCTCCGGTGGCGGCGGAGGGTAGCCCCCGGGCGGCGGCGGGTTCTCTGTCATGACTGTCTCCTCATGTCGATGGTGGTCAGAGTGGAATGCAGACGGTGGTCATTATCTTGTCGGCGATGGTTTGCCGCTTGGCGTCCCACAGCGGGAACAGATAGCCGATGTAGCAGATCACGCCGTCGATGATGTGTGCCAGCTGCCTGACGACCGAGCGGCCGAAACCGATGGGCTGCCAGGTCTTTTCGCTGATGACTTGGAACTTCATCATCGCCTTGCCGATGCTGGAACCGGTGGCGCCCTGCCGGTGACCGAGGTTCCAGATGACGTAGGCCAGGATGGTGCCGCCGGCGAGCACGAACGCCGCCTGGCCGAGGGTGGACGTCCCCGTCGCACAGAGCTCGCCGAGGCCGAACTCGGACGGGTCGGTGACGCACACCGTCTCCCGGGTGGCCACCAGCACACCCCAGCCGATGCCTTGGAGGACCAGCACCGGAACGGCATCGATGAGCCACGCCAGAACCCGGGTGAGCCACGGCGTGTACGCCTCTCGCGGAAGCGGCGCGCCCGCAAACCCCACCGGCGGCAGAACCGGGTGACCACCGGGTGGTGGCGGAGCAGGCGGATAGCTCCCCGGGGGTGGCGGTTGATCGGTCACAGACGCCTTCCAGTGCTGCCTCGGCTGGCTCGGGCGTGCTTACCCTACCTGAGCAATACCTGGCAACCGCGGTTTCGCGCACGAAATCGATCTTGTTTTCCCGGGCAGCGGCGGCGCCCGCCGGACCTTGGGAAAAGCCCCGTCAGCGGCGGGCGTTGCCGTCCGACAGGAACCCCAGTAGGTCATGTCGGGTGAGCACGCCCACCGGCTTGCCCTCCTCGACGACCATCACCGCGTCGCAGTCCCGGAGGGTCTTGGCGGCGTCGCTCACCAGTTCGCCCGCACCTACCAACGGCAGCGGCGGGCTCATGTGCTGGGCGACTGCGTCGACGAGCTTGGCGCGTCCCTCGAACACCGCCGAGAGCAGCTCACGCTCGGACACGCTGCCGGCGACCTCGCCGGCCATCACCGGCGGCTCGGCACCGACGACGGGCATCTGGGACACCCCGTACTCGCGCAGGATGCCGATGGCGTCGCGCACGGTCTCCGACGGGTGCGTGTGGACCAGGTCGGGCAGTGCACCCGACTTCCCGCGCAGCACGTCGCCGACCGTCGACTCCTGCACCGTGCCGTCGAGGCGACTGCGCAGGAATCCGTAGGACGACATCCAGTCGTCGTTGAAAACCTTTGACAGGTAACCGCGTCCGCCGTCGGGAAGCAGCACCACGACGAGCGCGTCCGGGCCGGCACGCTCGGCGACCTGGATCGCCGCGACGGCGGCCATCCCGCACGACCCTCCGACCAGCAGTGCCTCCTCGCGCGCCAGTCGCCTGGTCATCTCGAACGAGTCGGCATCGGAGACCGCGATGATCTCGTCAGGTACCGAGGGGTCGTAGGCCGACGGCCAGAAATCCTCGCCCACCCCCTCGACCATGTAGGGACGGCCGCTGCCCCCGGAGTACACCGACCCCTCCGGGTCGGCGCCGATGACCTTGACCGGGCCTTCCGGACGCCCCTGGGACACCTCTTTGAGATAGCGGCCCGCGCCGGTGATGGTGCCTCCGGTGCCCACCCCCGCGACGAAGTGGGTGACCTTGCCGTCGGTGTCCGCCCAGATCTCCGGCCCGGTGGTCTCGTAATGGCTTTCCGGGCCCATCGGGTTGGAGTACTGGTCGGGCTTCCACGCACCGTCGATCTCCCCCACCAGCCGGTCGGAGACGCTGTAGTAGCTGTCGGGGTGGTCCGGTGGCACTGCCGTCGGACAGACCACGACGTCGGCGCCGTAGGCCCGCAGCACGTTGCGCTTGTCCTCACTGACCTTGTCGGGGCAGACGAAGATGCACTTGTAGCCGCGCTGCTGGGCGACCAGGGCCAGCCCGACGCCGGTGTTTCCGGAGGTGGGTTCGACGATGGTGCCGCCGGGCCGCAGTTCGCCGCTGGCCTCGGCGGCGTCGATCATCTTGACCGCGATGCGGTCTTTGGCGCTGCCGCCGGGGTTGAGGTATTCGATCTTCGCCGCGACCGTCCCCGATCCCGGGGGAACCACCGAGTTCAGCTGGACCAGCGGGGTATTGCCGATGAGCTCACTGATGTGCCTGGCGATCCGCATGCGTCCATCGTGTCAGGCGCCGCGGACGACTACCAGGTCGCCTCTCGGATGTACTCGCCGATCTGCCGCAGCGACCGGTTGCCCTCGGTCACCGCCGGCGCCCCGAGCTGGAAGACATGCATCTGACCGGGCCAGATGCGGACCTCGACGGGCACCCCCGCGGCCGCCAGCTTGCGCGCCGCCTTGCGTGCATCGCTGAGCAGGACCTCGGACCCCGAGACGTGGATGAGCGTGCGCGGCAGACCCGGTTCGATGTGGTCGAGCGGCTCGTAGATCTCCTCCGGCCGGCCGTCGACCATGCGTTTGCCGGCAGCCTCGCTGATCAACTCGACCAGGGCGTGGAAAGCCCGGTGCGGAAACATCACGTCGGTGCGGACATTCGGATGGTCGGCGCGAGCCTCGTTGTCGATCTCGAACAGCGGGGACATCGTGGCGATGGCGGCCGGCGATTCGCCCTGGTAGCCGTCGAGGCCCTCCGCCTGCAGCCGCTCGGCCAGCGCGAGCGCCAGATAACCGCCGGCGGAATCACCGGCCAGCACGATCTGGTCGGGCTCGTAGCCCGTCTCGCGCAGCCACTTGTAGGCGTCGTAGCAGTCGTCGAGTGCGGTGCCGACGGAGTGGTTGGGGATCATCCGGTAGTTGGCGACCAGCACGGGACTGTCGGCGTACTTGGACAACGCTGCCACCAGGCGGCCGTGGGTGTTGACCCCGCAAGTCAGAAACGCGCCACCGTGCAGGTAGAGAACCACGCTGCGCTTGCCGTCTGCGGGCAGCACCCCCGCGGCGCGGACCAGCTGGGCGGTGCAGTGCGGGAGCGCGATGGTGGCCCGCACCGTGCCGGGCGGTGGCCGCATGATCCTGGCGGCGAAGTCCACCAGACCCCAGGGCCACGGCATCCTCGGGGCGTAGCTACCGATGGTCAGAGTCGGCTTGATCGTCAACAGTGCGGCCAGGCTCATCAGCCGACCGGCGACGCTCGGACCGTCTTCGACGACCTCGACGGGGGCGCCGTCGCTGACCGGGAATCGGCGGGGTTTATGAGCTCTACCTGGCCGGACAGGCATGTACGAAGAGCTGGGAACCTTGCTCGGTGCCGTCATCGCCACCACTTCCTACGCCGTTGTAGTCCCTCGATAAGCCGACTTATTCAGACAGGCTCGTAACTTAGCTTGTCACCTGTTACCTCTATCACAATTGGTTAAACACTTTTGGTAGCGGAGTTGATACCGCACTGTGATCGCCGATTCGCCGCCGGACGCGCTGGGCCCTCGCGGCGCCCACTAAACTCGGCTGCGTGGGCATTACCCGTCATGCTCCTCACCTGCGCAGTCGCAACCCGCGACCGTCGGTCGTCGCCCTGGTGGCCGCCGCCGCCCTCGCGTCGACCGGCTCCGCCTACGTCGGGGCCCGAAATCTGCTGAGCGGGCAGGCCGAGCAGGCACGCAGTGTCATCCCGAAGTCGTGGGACATCCCGCCGCGCGCGGACGGCGTGTACGCGCCAGGTGGCGGCCCGGTCGAGCGCTGGCACCGCGGGATCCCGTTCGATCTGCACCTGATGATCTTCGGCGACTCGACAGCCACCGGGTACGGCTGCACGAGCGGCGACGAGGTGCCCGGGGTGCTGCTGGCCAGAGGGTTGGCCGAGGAGTCGGGAAAGCGGATCCGGTTGAGCACCAAGGCGATCGTCGGGGCCACCTCCAAGGGTCTGTCCGGCCAGATCGACGCGATGTTCGTCGCGGGTCCCCCGCCCGATGCCGCGGTGATCATGATCGGCGCCAACGACATCACCAAACCGAACGGCGTCGGTCCGTCGGCGCGTCGGCTCGGCCGGGCCGTGCAGCGGTTGCGCAGCAGCGGTGCCGTCGTCGCCGTCGGCACCTGCCCGGACTTCGGCGTCATCACCGCGATCCCGCAACCCCTGCGATGGGTGGCGCGCAGCCGCGGGCTGCGGCTGGCCCGCGCCCAGGCGGCCGCGGTGCGGTCGGCAGGTGGTACCCCGGTGCCGTTCTCGGACCTGCTGGCACCGCACTTCTACGAGACCCCGGAGCTGTTGTTCTCCCAGGACATGTTCCATCCCTCGGCGGCCGGCTACGCGCTGGCGGCCAAGCAGCTGCTGCCGGCGCTCTGCAGCGAACTGGGCGAATTCGTCACCGGGATGCCGCGCGAGGAGGCGCTGGAATCACGCAGGCCGGACGGTGGATCGCTGCTGGACCGGGTCTGCGGGCTCAGCCGGTTGTGGCGGCGTTCGACCGGGGTGCCGGCACCCGTTCTGGGTGGGGTGCCCGCTCCGATGCCGGTCGGCGCGGGCTAGGTTCTGTGTAGTTTCCGCCCGAACCCGCAAGGAGCCGTCATGCCCGAGGCCGTCATCGTCGCCACCGCCCGTTCACCCATCGGCCGAGCCAACAAGGGCTCGCTGGTCACCATGCGCCCCGACGACCTCGCCGCGCAGATGGTCAGGGCCGCGCTGGACAAGGTCCCCGGCCTGGACCCGCGGGAGATCGACGACCTGATGATGGGCTGCGCCCAGCCCGCCGGTGAGGCCGGATACAACATCGGCCGCGCGGTGGCGGTCGAGCTCGGCTACGACTTCCTGCCCGGCACCACGGTCAACCGCTACTGCTCGTCGTCGCTGCAGACCACGCGGATGGCGTTCCACGCGATCAAGGCGGGCGAGGGCGAGGCCTTCATCTCGGCGGGTGTGGAGACGGTGTCGCGCTTCGGCAAGGGAGCCGCCGACGGCGCCCCCGACTCGAAGAACGAGATGTTCGCCGACGCGCAGGCACGCACCGAACAGGCCGCCGCAGGTGCCACCGAGTGGCACGACCCCCGCGAGGACGGCAACCTGCCCGACGTCTACATCGCGATGGGCCAGACGGCCGAGAACGTCGCGGCGTTCACCGGCATCAGCCGCGAAGACCAGGACCACTGGGGCGTGCGGTCGCAGAACCGTGCCGAAGAAGCCATCAGGAGCGGGTTCTTCGCCCGCGAGATCGCCCCGGTGACGCTGCCCGACGGCACCGTCGTCTCGGTGGACGACGGCCCGCGCGCAGGCACCACCTACGACAAGATCAGCCAGCTCAAGCCGGTGTTCCGGCCGAACGGCACGATCACCGCGGGCAACGCCTGCCCGCTCAACGACGGCGCCGCGGCGGTGGTGATCATGAGCGACACCAAGGCCAAAGCCCTGGGCCTGACCCCGCTGGCGCGCATCGTGTCGACGGGGGTGAGCGGCCTGTCGCCGGAGATCATGGGTCTGGGCCCGATCGAGGCGGTGAAGAAGGCTCTGGCGAACGCCAAGATGAGCATCGGCGACATCGACCTGTACGAGATCAACGAGGCGTTCGCGGTGCAGGTGCTCGGCTCGGCCCGCGAGTTGGGCATGGACGAGGACAAGCTCAACATCTCCGGCGGCGCGATCGCTCTCGGCCACCCGTTCGGTATGACCGGCGCGCGGATCACCGCCACGCTGCTGAACAACCTGCAGACCCAGGACAAGACCTTCGGCATCGAGTCGATGTGCGTGGGCGGTGGGCAGGGCATGGCGATGGTCGTGGAGCGCCTCTCGTAGCTCCCTGGCGTGCCCGAGCGACCCGGTCGAGGATCTCGGAACGACGGGCAGGCCCCGCAACCGCTGGACTTCTCCCTCCCCCAGCCGATCCCTTCGGGTGATGATGCCTGTGGGCGGACGGGCGTTGGACCAGACCAGCTCGATCGGTTCGTCGTCGGGTATCCACCTGACACCGTGCACTCCAGCTGCGGCGGCTCCCGCAACGACGCCTCTGCGTCTCGACCACAGCCACGCTGCCCTGGTCCGGTTGCGCCAGCGTCGGCTCCAGGTGTTCGAGCAGGTAGACGTCGGGGAAGACCGCTTGGCAGCGTGCGCGCAGGTGGTGTTTCGTGACGAGGCCCGGCGCCAGCGCCTCGCTCCCGATGAACGGTCCGTCGAGCGGCATCACCCCCGAATCTCGCAGAACCTCTGGCCGACAAACCAGGGCTGGTCCGCAGCCTGTGGATAGTGGCTCTCTGGTGTGCACACAGATCGGGCCTTGAGCAATTGCTCGATCTGAGCGCACACCAGCGCACGAGAAAGGGGCGCCCACTTCTGTGGGCGCCCCTCGTTCGTGTTGCTGCTAGTCGCTGTTGAAGTAGCTCAGCAGGCGCAGGATCTCGATGTAGAGCCACACCAGGGTGACCGTCAGGCCGAGGGCGATGCCCCAGGCGGCCTTCTCGGGGGCACCGGCGCGGATCATCTGGTCGGCGGCATCGAAATCGATGAGGAAGCTGAACGCCGCCAAACCGATCACGAGGAGCGAGAAGATGATCGCGATGGGCCCGCCGCTGCGCAGGCCGAGGCCCTCACCGCCGCCGACGCCGAACATCGCGAGCACGAAGTTGCCCAGCATCAGCACCAGCGCGCCGATCATGCCGGCGACGATCATCCGGGTGAACTTCGGCGTGACGCGGATGGCTCCGGTCTTGTAGACGACGAGCATGCCTGCGAACACGCCGACGGTGCCGAGCACCGCCTGGCCGATCAGCGCGCCCGCCGAGATCCCCGACACCATCATGTTGGCGAAGACGAACGAGATGGCGCCGACGGCCATGCCCTGCAGGGCGGCGTAACTCAGGACGATCGCCGGGTTGTCCTGCTTGCGACCGAACGTCGCGAACAGCACCATGCCCAGGCCGCCCAGCGCACCGATCAGCAGCATGGGCATGGCCAGCGCGACGTTGGACGCTGCCACGAAGTAGGCCACGATCGCGACCGAGGACAGCACCCCGAGGGTCATGCCGGTCTTGGTCACGACGTCGTCGATGGTCAGCGGACGGGAGACACCCGTCTGCTGCTGGTCCGGGTACTGCGCCCCTGCGTAGGGGTCAGCCTTTACTGCCTGCGCACCGGCGCCGGTGGCTCCGGTACCGAATTGCGCGTATCCGCCCTGCCCCTTGGGCAGCGAACGAAATACCGGGTTGCTGCTCTCGCGCACCGTCGGTTCCTCTCCTGTGCTGTGGCTCGAATGTACGAACGCACATTCAACGATCGACGGCCGTCTTCGGTTCCCGGGGGAACCTCCCAGGCCGTTCACAGGAACCTTACCCGGGCCTGCTTTACCGTGGGCGACGAACTAGATTGCATTCCGTGCACAAAAACGAGGATGTCCTAGTTTCTGTGGTCGGAAGTGTCGGGCTGATCACGCTCAACCGGCCCAAGGCGATCAACTCGCTCACCCACCCGATGGTCGGCCGGATCTCCGCGGCGCTGACCGCCTGGGAGAACGACGACGCGGTCCGCGCGGTCGTCGTCGCCGGCGCCGGTGACCGGGGCCTGTGCGCGGGTGGCGACGTGGTGGCGATCTATCACAGTGCCAGTGCCGGTGGGGCCGAGGCGCGGCAGTTCTGGCATGACGAGTACCTGCTCAATGCCTACATCGGGCGCTACCCCAAGCCGTATGTTGCGCTGATGGACGGCATCACGATGGGCGGCGGTGTCGGCCTGAGCGCGCACGGCAGCGTCCGCGTGGTGACCGAGACGACCAAGATGGCGATGCCCGAGGTCGGCATCGGGTTCGTTCCCGACGTCGGCGGCACCTTCATCCTGTCGCGCGCTCCCGGCCTCCTCGGCATCCACGCCGCCCTCACCGGTGCGCCGTTCACCGGCGCCGACGCGCTCGCGATGGGTTTCGCCGACCACTTCGTCCCCCACGACCGGCTCGATGCGTTCACCGAGAAGATCCAGGCCGACGGCACCGACGGTGCGATCGCGGCCTTCGCAGAGGAACCACCGCCGAGTCCCCTACTCGCCCAACGGGAATGGATCGACAACTGTTATGGGGGGCAGACCGTCTCCGACATCGTCGAAGCCCTGCGCGGCCACGGCGCCGAACCTGCCGGCGAGGCGGCCGATCTGATCGCCTCCCGCTCCCCGATCTCGGTGTCGGTGGCACTGGAGGCGGTGCGCCGCGCCGCGTCGCTGAACACGCTGGAAGACGTGCTGCGCCAAGAATTCCGCACCTCGTGCGGCGCGCTGCGGTCCCATGATCTGGTCGAGGGGATCCGGGCACTGCTCATCGACAAGGATCGCAACCCACAATGGTCACCGGCGTCGCCGGCGGAAGTCACCGCCGAGGACGTCGCCGCGTACTTCGTCTCCGCCGACCCCGACCTGACATTCGAACCCGGACACCGACAGGAGCAGCAATGACCGCATCCACATACGAGACGATCCTGGTCACCCGCGAGGACCGGGTCGCCGTCATCACGCTGAACCGCCCCAAAGCCCTCAACGCGCTCAACACCCAGGTGATGAACGAAGTCACCACCGCCGCAGCTGAACTCGACGCGGATCCGGGTGTCGGTGCAATCGTCCTCACCGGCAGCGAGAAGGCGTTCGCCGCCGGCGCGGACATCAAGGAGATGGCGAACCTGTCGTTCGCCGACGTCTTCGCGGCCGACTTCTTCGCCGCCTGGGGCAAGTTCGCGGCTACCCGCACCCCGACCATCGCGGCGGTCGCCGGTTACGCACTGGGTGGCGGCTGCGAACTGGCGATGATGTGCGACATCCTGATCGCGGCAGACACCGCCAAGTTCGGCCAGCCCGAGATCAAATTGGGCGTGCTGCCCGGCATGGGAGGGTCGCAGCGGCTGACGCGCGCCATCGGCAAGGCCAAGGCGATGGACCTGATCCTGACCGGGCGCAACATGGACGCCGAGGAGGCCGAACGCGCCGGGCTGGTGTCGCGCGTGGTGGCAGCCGACGCCCTGCTCGACGAAGCAAAAGCGGTCGCGGCGACCATCGCAGGCATGTCGTTGTCCGCCTCGCGGATGGCCAAGGAGGCGGTCGACCGCGCGTTCGAATCCACGCTGGCCGAGGGCCTCCTCTACGAACGCCGACTCTTCCACTCGGCCTTCGCCACTGACGATCAGACCGAGGGCATGAACGCGTTCGCCGAGAAGCGGGCCGCGAACTTCACCCACTCCTAGAGTGCGTTGGTGACCGATTCCGGTGAGGGTGCCGTAGCGATCGAAGACGGGCCGCGTGACGACACCACACCCGCCCCCACCACCACCAGGAATGCGTGGTGGATCCGGCACTACACCTTCACCGGCACCGCGGTCGGCCTGATCTTCCTGTACTTCTCGTTGACGCCGTCGCTGCTGCCGCGGGGCCCGCTGTTCCAGGGACTGGTCAGTGGGGGCGCCGGGGCGACCGGCTACGGCCTCGGCGTTTTCGCGGTGTGGGTGGTGCGCTACATGCGGTCCAAGGACTCCAGCCCGCCCGCTCCGCGGTGGGCGTGGCTGGTCCTCGTCGTCGTCGGCGCCATCGCGATGACCCTGATGATCGTCTGGTTCCACCGCTGGCAGGACGACGTGCGCGATCTGATGGGCGTGCCGCGGTTGGGATTCTGGGACCACCCACTGGCCGCGGCGTTGGCGCTGATCACGTTGTTCGTGCTCGTCGAACTCGGCCAGCTGGTGGGAAAGCTGGTGCGTTTCCTGGTCCGGCAGCTGAGTCGCGTTGCCCCGCACCGAGTTTCGGCGGTCGTCGCGGTGGCCCTTTTGCTCGCATTGACCATCGCGCTGCTCAGCGGCGTGGTGGTGCGGTTCGCGATGAACACCATCAACAGCACCTTCGCGGCGGTCAACGACGAGACAGATCCCGACTTCGCCGGACCCGACACCCCGTTGCGTTCTGGTGGACCCGAGTCGCTCGTCAGCTGGGAGTCGTTGGGGCATCAGGGACGTATCTTCATCACGGGCGGTCCCACGGTCGAGCAACTCAGCGAGTTCAACGGCCGCCCGGCGGTCGAACCGATCCGCGCCTATGCCGGCCTGCATTCAGCGGACGGCATCAAGGAGACGGCGACGCTGGCCGCGCGGGAGTTGCAGCGCACCGGCGGACTGGACCGGGCGGTCGTCGCGGTCGCCACCACCACGGGGACCGGCTGGATCAACGCGGCCGAAGCCGCGGCGCTGGAGTACATGTACAACGGCGACAGCGCCATCGTCAGCATGCAGTACTCGTTCCTGCCCAGTTGGCTGTCGTTCCTCGTCGACAAGGAGAACGCCCGCCAGGCAGGCCAGGCGTTGTTCGAAGCCGTGGACGAGTTGATCCGCGAGATGCCGGAAGCCGAGCGGCCCACCCTCGTGGTGTTCGGCGAGAGCCTGGGGTCCTTCGGCGGCGAGGCGCCGTTCCTGGCGCTGAACAACCTGATCGCCCGGACCGACGGCGCGCTGTTCAGCGGGCCCACCTTCAACAACACCATCTGGACCGATCTGACGGCCAACCGCGACCCGGGTTCGCCCGAGTGGCTGCCGATCTACGACAACGGTGAGAACGTCCGGTTCGTCGCCGAGTCCGGCAATCTGCAACGTCCCAACGACCCGTGGGGTCAGCCGCGCGTGGTCTATCTGCAGCACGCCTCTGATCCGATCGCGTGGTGGAGCCCGGATCTGCTTTTCGCCAAACCGGACTGGCTGCGCGAAGCGCGCGGCTACGACGTGTCACCGGACATGGAGTGGATTCCGATCGTCACCTTCCTGCAGGTGTCGGCGGACATGGCGGTGGCGGTCAACGTCCCCGACGGCCACGGCCATGTCTACGTCGCCGATGTCGCGGACGCGTGGGCGGCGATCCTGTCGCCGCCCGGGTGGTCACCCGAGAAGACCGAACGGCTGCGCCCGATGCTGTACAGCGGCGAGAGCTCCTAGCCCAGCAGTTCTTTGAGCGCTTCGTCGCACCGATGCCAGTACTCCGCCAGGATCACGGTGCGGTCACGAAGCAGGCCAGACTTTTGACGAAGCCGCGTCAGCCTCCTAACGTCGGCTTACCGACAAGGAAAACGGCCTGGCGCCGTGCTTGGCGTGGATGTGCTCTTCGGCCGTCGGGTGCGGTACCTCACCGTGGTTCCTCGAACCGTCGAACCCGAGAAGAGGTCACCATGAACACCCGCACCCACCCGTCGTCGGCCAAGCTACGGCGGACTCTGCTCGCCGGCGGCCTGGGCGTCGTCCTGGTCGCCGTCGGCGCCTGCTCGACGACCGAACCGGGTACCGGCAGCCCCACCGGCGAAGGCGGCACGCTCGAGCGCATCAAGGCCGACAAGTCGGTCAACGTCGGTTTCGCCAACGAACGGCCGTACGCCTACCGGGAGAACGGCCAACTGGTCGGCGAGGACCCCGCGGTGCACGGCTACATCTTCGATCAGATCGGCGGCATCTCCCTGGAGCCGCACCTGTTCGAGTTCGGCTCGCTGATCCAGGCACTGAACTCCGAACGCGTCGACGTGGTGACCGCCGGCATGTTCATCACCCCGGAGCGCTGCGAGCAGGCGGCGTTCAGCAACCCGGTGTACGTGGCGACCACCTCGCTGCTGGTGGCGACCGGCAACCCCAAGGGCCTGACCGACTACGCCTCGGTGGCCAACGGCGACGCCCGGCTCGCGGTGATGAACGGCGCCGTGGAGGTCGACCAGGCGAAGAGCTCGGGTGTGCCCGACGACCGCCTGCAGATCGTCGCCGACCAGCAGGCGGGGCTGGACGCAGTGAAGTCCGGCCGCGCCGACGCGTTCGCCCTGACCAGCATCTCGCTGCGCGCACTCGCGGCCGACGACAACACAGTCGAGGTGGCCGAGGCGTTCGTCCCGGTCATCGACGGTGAGGAGCAACTCGGTGCCGGCGCGGCGGTCTTTCGGCGAACAGACACCGAGCTGCGTGAGGCGTTCAACGAACAGCTGGCCGAACTCATCCAGAGCCCCAAGTGGCTCGAGCTGGTGGAGCCCTACGGGTTCACCGAAGCCGAGCGTCCCGACCCGGAGTTGACCGCAGAACAGCTCTGCCAGGGCTGAGCCGTTGCTCGCTGAGCTCGTCGAGGCCGGCCCCCTGTTCCTGCACGGGGCCGGCCTGACGATGCTGTACACGGTTCTGGGGGCGCTGGCCGCGCTGGTCGTGTCGTTCGCGTTCGGCCTGATGTCGCTGTCGGGTTCGATCATGGTGCGCGGCTTCTCCCGGGTGGTGGTGGAGTTCTTCCGTGGCACGTCACTGGTGGTCCAGTTGCTGTGGATCTTCTTCGTGTTGCCGCAGCTGGGTCTGCGGTTCGAGCCGATGGCGGCGGCCACCCTGGCGTTCGGGCTGAACTTCGGCGCGTACGGCGCCGAGGTGGTCCGGGGTGCCATCGCGTCGGTGCCCAAGACCCAGTGGGAGGCCACCGTCGCGCTCGGGTTGGGGCGCTTCCGGCGGATGACCAGGGTCATCCTGCCCCAGGCGCTGCCGGAGATGGTCCCGCCGTTCGGCAACCTGTGGATCCAGATCCTCAAGAGCTCATCGCTGCTGTATCTGATCGGCATCACCGAGCTCACCTTCGAGGTCAAGCAGCTGCAGTTCGATATGGGCAGCATGGCCGCATTCAGCATCGCGCTGGTCGTGTACTTCCTGCTCGCCCAAATCTTGGTCGCGGTGACTCGCTGGGTTGAGGCCCGCACCGCCGCCCGCGTCGGGCGGGGCCCGAAGGCGAACGCCGCGAAGCAACCCCGTCGGGTGGCGACCACGTGACCGACGAGCAGCGCCGCCTGTGGGACTGGGATTACGCACGCGAGGTACTGCCGGGCCTCGTCTCGGCCTTCCTGAAGTACACGCTCGGGATCACGGCTGCGGCGTCGGTGATCGCCATCGTCGTCGGGCTGGTCCTGGTGCTGGGCCGGCGGGCCGACTCACGCTGGATCAGCTGGCCCACCTACGGGGTGGTGGAGTTCGTGCGCAGCACGCCGATACCGATCCAGCTGTTCTTCGTCTACTTCGGCCTGCCCGTCCTCGGGATCCGGCCCAGTGCGCTGGTCACCGGCATCGCGGTGCTCGGAGTGCACTACGCCTGCTACATGTCAGAGGTCTACCGCGCCGGCATCGACGCGATCCCGCAGGGCCAGTGGGAGGCGTGCACGGCGCTCTCGCTCCCGCCCCACCGCACCTGGCGCCGGGTGATCCTGCCGCAGGTGGTGCGGCGGGTGCTGCCGTCCACCGGCAACCAGATCATCGCATTGTTCAAGGAGACCCCGTTCCTCATCGTCATCGGCGTTGCCGAGATGGTGACCGTGGCCAACCAGTTCGGCGGCCAGAACTACCGATACATCGAGCCGATCACCGTTGCGGGCCTGATCTTCCTGGCCGCGAGCTACCCCACCTCGGTGCTGATGAGAAAACTGGAGATCCGCCTTGCCCGTGCAACATGATTCGGCCGCCCCGATGGTCCGCTTCGAGGACGTCGTCAAGCGTTTCGGTGACAAGACCGTCCTGGACGGAATGAACTTCTCCGTCGCCCCCGGTGAGCGGGTCACGTTGATCGGGCCGTCCGGCTCGGGCAAGACGACGATCCTGCGGCTGTTGATGACGCTGGAGCGTGTCAGTGACGGCGTGATCTGGGTCGACGGCGAGCCGCTGACCCACGAGCGCCGCGGCGGTCGGCTGGTGCCCGCCTCGGACAAGCACCTGCGCACGGTGTGCCGCCGGATCGGCATGGTGTTCCAGCAGTTCAACCTGTTCCCGAACATGACGGTGATCGAGAACCTGATGGAGGCACCGGTGTCGGTGCTCGGCCTTCCCAAAGAGCAGGCCCGCACCCGCGGCACCGAGTTGCTCGACAAGGTCGGCCTGGGCGACTTCGTCGACGCCCACCCCACCACACTGTCGGGCGGGCAGCAGCAACGCGTCGCGATCGCGCGGGCGCTGGCGATGGAGCCCGACATCCTGTTGCTCGACGAAGTCACCTCGGCGCTGGACCCGGAGTTGGTCGTCGACGTGCTGGGCGTGCTGCGCGACATCGCCGAGACCACCGACATCACCATGCTGATCGTCACCCACGAGATGCACTTCGCCCGCGATGTCTCCGACCGGGTGCTGATGTTCGACGACGGCGTCATCATCGAGGACGGCCCCCCGTCGAAGATCTTCAACGCCCCCGAGCACGAGCGCACCCGCACGTTCCTCAAGGCGGTTCTCGAAGACCGGTGATGGTGTGGCCACCGGCGTTGCCTAGATTGGCGGGATGCACAGGTTCCCACTTCGTGCCGTCGGTGCCGCGGTAGCGGGTCTGGCACTGCTGTCCGGCTGCTCATCTGACACCGAACCCGCGGAGACGCCGTCTCCTGCGACCTCGCCATCCTCTGCGTCGGCGGCGTCCTCGGCGGTCGCCGCCCCGGTGGCTCCCGGCGAGGTCGGCGTCTCCCCCGGCGGGGTGACGACCGCGGTCGGCGCACCTGCGGAGTCCACGGAGGACGACTACTTCCAGGCATGCCTGGCCGCGCGGACATGGATGGCCCAGCAGGGCGGTGATCCGAATACACAGATCGAGCCCTTCCTCGAGACGCTGCAGACGGAGAACTCGTCCGGGCCCGCGACGTTCGGCAGCCCGTGGTCGGAGTTGTCACCGGGCCGACAATCCGCGGTGATCGTCGCCGTGGAGGCGGCGGCCGACGCGCTCTGCGGGTAGTCACTCCGCGGAGAGCAGAATGAGACCCATGCGGGTGGCACTGGCGCTGGGCAGTGGTGGAGCGCGCGGATACGCGCACATCGGCGTGATCAATGAGCTGCACGAGCGCGGCCACGAGATCGTCGGCATCGCCGGGTCCTCGATGGGGGCGTTGGTCGGCGGGCTGGAAGCCGCCGGCAATCTCGACGAATACGCCTTGTGGGCAAGCTCTTTGACGCAGCGTGCGGTACTGCGCCTACTCGATCCGTCGATCACCTCGGCGGGGGTACTGCGCGCCGAGAAGATTCTCGAGGCGGTGCGTGAGATCCTCGGCGAGGTCACCATCGAGGAACTGCCGATGCCGTTCACGTCCGTGGCAACCGACCTGATCACCGGCAAGTCGGTGTGGATGCAACGTGGCCCGGTGGACGACGCGATCCGGGCGTCGATCGCCATCCCCGGCGTCATCACCCCCCATGTGCTCGGCGGTCGGCTGCTGGCCGACGGTGGCATCCTCGATCCGATCCCGATGGCGCCGATCGCCGCGACCGTCGCCGACGCCACGATCGCCGTGAGCCTGTCCGGGGACGATCCCCGGGCCAGGCGTACCGATGTCGAAGCCGGCCTGACCGCGGAATGGCTCACCCGGATGTGGCGCAGTACCTCGTCGTTGCTAGACACCAAGGCCGCCCGGTCACTGCTCGAGACCCAGACGGGACGCGCGGTGCTGGGCCGCTTCGTCGCGTCCGACGAAGACGACGACGACGTCGAGGAACAGAGCGTGCCCATGGTGCCCAAGCTCGGCGGTTTCGAGGTGATGAACCGCACCATCGACATCGCGCAGGCCGCACTGGCCCGGCACACGCTGGCGGCCTACCCGCCCGACCTGCTGATCGAGGTTCCGCGCACGGTGTGCCGGAGCCTGGACTTCCACCGCGCCAACGAGGTCATCGACATCGGGCAGGAACTCGCCAGTGCCGCGCTGGACGCACTCGACGAACAGTCAGAGCCCTAGGAACCGGGCCACCCGGGAAGCCTCTCGGCGGCCCTGGACCCGCCCCGCCTGCGCCGACGGTGCGCGGCAGGCCGGGTCCAGCGGGTTGGGCCGGTAGGCGGCGAGCGACTCCGCGTCGGCGAACACCGCCAGGCTCGCGCCCGGAAACCCGTCGATCTCCTCGGCAGCAGCCGTCCCCCACGGCGACGGCGAGTCCTGCCCCGACGGCACCAGCGCCACCGCGACGCCGCAGTCCCGGGCAGCCGACATGTTCACGGTGCTGCCCACCCCGCCGTCCATGAAGCGGCGGGCACCGATGGTGACCGGCGGCCACACCCCGGGCACCGCGCAGCTCGCGGCGACCGCGTCCACCAGGTCGACACCGGAGGAGTTGTCGAACACCACCAATTCGCCTGTGTCGATGTCGATCGCAGTGACGCGCACCGTGCGCTGCGGCCAGTCGTGCGACGGCAGCCGATGCGCGATCACCTCACGACGCACCGCTTCGGGCACGGTCTCGGTGGACGCGGCGACGGCGCCGATCTTCTGCAGCTTCTGTTCCTTGGTCGCGTCCGGGGTGAGCATCGCGGTCAGGAACAGCTCGGTGATCGCCTCCACGGACACACCGGGATGTATTTCGCGGCTGTCGCCGGCCACCTGCCGGTCGAACAACTCGGCTACGGGCAGACCGCTGCCCAGCTGCGCGGCGACCGTGGAGCCGGCGGAGGTGCCGACAAGCACCCCGGAGCCCAGCAGTGCCTCACCCGCCGCGGGCACTTCATCGGAAATTCCTTGCAGCACACCGGTTTCCCATGCGATGCCGGCCAGTCCCCCGCCGGCGAGCACCAGCGCGCTTCCGTCGTCGCCCATTCAGCGCAGGAGCTCGTGGGAGAGCTGCTCGAGGGCCTGGCGCGCGAATCCGCGCCACAGCACCGCGAATGCGGGCAGCGCCGCGGCCGCCACCCGTGACTTCGGATGGACGGCCCAGCGCCAGGTGACCGCTGTGCCGGTGCCGACCGGAGCGAACGACCACTCCCCGTCGATATGGTCCACCAGCGGCGCCAGCGGACCGGTGACGTCCGACAGCGTGTAGCGGAACAGGTTCGGGGGGTCGACGATGGTCAGCTCCTCGCGCATGCTGCCGCCGCCCACCTGCATGACGGTTCGGGTCTGACCTGCGGTGCTCCAGTCACCATCCTGCCCGCGTACGGCCTTGACCGGCGAGATCGGCCCGTACCACCGGCTGAACAGGGTGGGTAGTGGCACCGCCAGCGTGCGGGCGAATGCGGAGTCCACGCCGACGGGTATGGCACGCGACTGGGCCATCACATGGGGTTCAGGCATGAAACAGATGTTAGTCAACGAAAGCGGGGCGCGGCCTTTCCGCTGATCAGCGGTAGGTCCAGGTAGGTGGCGATGCCGGCCGGCGCCGCACACACGGCGGGCACCGAGTTCACGCAGTGCGCGGCAGTGCCGACGACGCCGTACTCCGGCCCCTCTTCGCCGAGCTCGGACTGGAAGCCCTTGACCGACACCGTGAAATCGGGGTTGCCGCACACCTCCATCTCGTAGCGCTGCCCCTCCGGCCCGAAAGACCATGCCGGGTCCAGGTTCTCCTCGCCCATCAACCAGTTCACCGTCACACGCACCACGACCTCGCCGTCGGCGAGTGCCTCCCAGTGGAATTTGCGGCCGGCGACCTGCCCGGGCTCCATCGGACCCATGGGTGAGTTGATCGTCGCGGTGGCGACCGCGATCTCCTGCGAGGCCCGGTGTCACGACGTTCTTGCGCGACCTCAGCAGCGAGGCGACTTCGTCCGGGTTCGCCATCAGCGGTGTGTAGACGACCGCGTCGGCGTTCAGCGCGAGGATCTCGTCGACGCTGTTGGTCGCGGTGATGCCGAGTGGCTCGGTGCCGACGATCTGGCCGACGTCTCGCCCGCTTTGTCCGGGGAGTGCACCCAGCAGCCCACCAGTTCCAGCTCGGGATGCTCGAGCACCCCGTTGACCGCTGCGACACCGACTCCGCCGGTCGCCCACTGCACGACGCGAAGCGCCATGTCCTCTCCTCCCGGGAGGGAAACTAGAACACGTTCTACCCAGATGTACACCAGATCCGGGTACGAGTGGAGACAAAAGCGGCAACCCGGCATCGACCTGGTCGTTGACCGTATGTCCGGGCGTGCCCGGGATTAAGGTGTGATGGCCCGCCGCGCATACCTTCAGGAGCGACGAATGACCTACCCGCCGCCGCCTCCGCCGGGCCCCCCACTGGGTTGGACACCGCCGCCCGGCCCCCCGCCTCCCGGTTGGGCCGCGCCGCCCGGCCCGCCCACGGGTGGTGGCGGGAAAACCCCGCTGATCCTGCTCCTGTCGGCGGTCGTGGTGATGGTCGTCGCGCTGGGCGGGGTCACGGTGTGGTGGTTGCTCCAGCCCGATGACTCGACGCCCGGGCCGGTGGCGGCCCCCACGAGCACCCCGCGGCAGACCACCGGTTCCCCGGAGCCCACCCGGCGACCCAGGACGACGACGGCGCCGCCGCCGCGGAGCGAGTCCCCCAATGCCCAACTGATGGCGCTGCTGTCCGCCGGCCATGACAGCTCGAACTGCGAGCCGATCAGCCCGCCGGCCGGGACGTCCATCGCGACGGTCGACTGCGGACAGGCCACCTCCCCGGGCGGCCCCGCGAGCACCCGCTACTCACTGTTCGGAGACCAGGCCGCCCTCGACGACGCCTTCAACGAGGCGGTGTTGTTGAACGCCGAGAACTTGGAGTGTCCTGGTAGCGGCGTGGACTCCCCGACCACGTGGAACTACACCGAGACCCCGGACCAGATTGCAGGCCAGATCGCCTGTGGCACTTACAACGATCGCGCCGACGTGGTGTGGACCAACGACGCGGGACTGCTGTTGGCCGACGCGCAGGGACCCGACCTCGAGGAGCTGCACAACTGGTGGCTGCAGTACGGCTGAGCATCGCGGTACGGTGATGGACGCAGAGCTGCGAAGAGATTGGGGAGCCATGGGCAACGCCAGGAACCGAGTTTTTGTCATCGGCGTGGGCATGACCAAGTTCGAGAAGCCGGGCCGGCGCGAGGGCTGGGATTACCCGCAGATGGCCAACGAGTCGGGGACCAAGGCGTTGCAGGATGCCGGGATCGACTACACCGAGATCGAGCAGGGGTACGTCGGGTACTGCTCCGGTGACTCGACCTCGGGGCAGCGTGCGCTCTACGAGCTCGGCATGACGGGCATCCCGATCGTCAACGTCAACAACAACTGTTCGACCGGGTCCACCGCGCTGTACCTGGGCGCGCAGGCCATCCGCGGCGGACTTGTCGACTGCGTGATGGCGCTGGGCTTCGAGAAGATGCAGCCGGGCTCGCTCGGCGGCGGAGCCGACGACCGCGAGTCACCGATGAAGCGGCACATCCTGGCACTCAACGAGATCGACGAGATGCAGTTTCCCGTGGCGCCGTGGATGTTCGGCGCCGCCGGCCGTGAACACATGAAGAAATACGGCTCCACCGCCGAGCACTTTGCAAAGATCGGCCACAAGAACCACAAGCACTCGGTGAACAACCCGTACGCACAGTTCCAGGACGAGTACACCCTCGAAGACATCCTGGCGGCGATAATGATCTCCGACCCGCTGACCAAGCTGCAGTGTTCGCCGACGTCGGACGGTTCCGCGGCGGTCGTGCTGGCCGGTGAGGACTACGTCGCACGGCACAACCTGGCCGAGCAGGCCGTCGAGATCGTCGGGCAGGCCATGACCACCGACTTTGCGTCGACCTTCGACGGCAGCGCCGCCAACGTCATCGGCCATGACATGAACGTGCAAGCCGCCCAACAGGTTTACCAGCAGTCCGGGCTGGGACCCGAGGACTTCCAGGTGATCGAACTGCACGACTGCTTCTCGGCCAACGAGCTGCTGCTCTACGAGGCCCTCGGGCTGTGCGGTCCGGGTGAGGCACCCAAACTGATCGACGACAACGACACCACCTACGGCGGACGGTGGGTGGTCAACCCCTCGGGTGGGCTGATCTCCAAGGGCCATCCGTTGGGCGCCACCGGCCTGGCCCAGTGCAGTGAGCTGACCTGGCAGCTGCGCGGCACGGCGGATCGGCGTCAGGTCGAGGGCGTCACCGCTGCCCTGCAGCACAACATCGGGCTCGGTGGCGCCGCCGTCGTGACCGCCTACCAGCGCGCCGACCGCTAGGGTCACCGCCTCTTCGCGAGCAGACGCGAACTCGTTCGAATTGCGGCCCTTGCGCGCGAGTTTGTGTCTGCTCGCCAGAGAAACGTTCGCGGGCCGGACGGCGATGTAACCAGCAGGTCGGGATCACCTGGAGGTCCGGCATGCGCACAGCACTGATACTGGTGGGCATCTTCGTGGCGTTCGGGCCGGCGGGCACCGCGGCGGCTGATCAGCAGAATCCTTGGGAGATCATCGAGCAGCTGGAGTTGGCGGGCTACTACGTCAACATCGACCGGATAGGCACCGCACCGATCGGCGAATGCATTGTCACCGACATCCGCAATCCCCAGCAGCAGACCGAGTTCGTCGAGGTCGATGGCCGTGGCCACCACGATGACGACCGCGGTGTGGTCGAAGTGGTTGTTTGTCAGTCGATCTCGGTGTCACTGAACTGCACCGGCTAGGGACGCCGAAAGTACGGTCTCTGACGGATCTCGGCTGGAGATCGTCAGAAACCGTACCTCGGCGAGTCGTCGAGCATGGTGACCTCGTCGAACGGATCCCTGCCCGCGAGGACCTCGTTCGCCGCGTTCCGTGACCGGCTCGAGCGCGACCAGCGTTACCGCGATGCGTTGCCTGCGGGCACCGACGCCGCCAGCCAAGCCGAGGTCGACCGCGCGCTGGGGGAGCTTCGTGTCGGCTCGGATCGGGCAGCCGGCCCGGCCGGGCTCACCGCAGACGAGGTGGCCAAGCAGGTAGTGTCTCCCGGGTGACGGCATGGCGTCATCTGGAACGGCTCGCCGACGAGGGCACGGTCCGCCGCCACACCGATTACGGCAAGGCCGGCCCCCCAGAACCCGCTATCAGTGGCGCTGACCGTGGGGTCAGACCGCCGCGGGCTGCAACTCCCTGGCCCGGGGAACACTCAGCGCGATCGGGTCGGTCGCCAGGAACTCCGAGTACAGCTTCTCGATCGTCGACTCGACGGTGAACACACTGACGACGCCCGAGTAGTCGGCCACGTAGAGGTGTGATCCGTCGTCGTCGAATGCGACGCAGGAAGGGCGGGCGTCCACCGACAGCGACGCGACGACCTCGAGGCTCAGCGTGCACAGCACCGCGACCCGGTCGTAGTCGACGATGTAGGCACGCGCGTGGTCCGGGCTCATCACCAGCTGCGTGGGAGCACCGCCGAGTTCGATGGTGGCGGTCACCCTGCTGGTCGACATCTCGATGACGTGCACCGCGCCGCCTACCACCCGGTCGGAGGTCAGCACATAAACCGTGCCACCGGCGACGGCGATGTCGCGGATCGGTGAGCCGACCGGGATGACCCGCTGCACGCGGGACGTCTCGGTGTCCACGGCGATCACCTGGCTGCCGTTGTCATCGGTGACGGCCGCGTAGAGGCGCTTTCCGGTGGGGTCCACGCACAGGGCGTCCAGGCCGGCCGCGGGACCGTTTCCGATGTCGATGGTCCCGGCGCGCTCGGCCGCGGTGTCGATCACGGTGATGTCGACGTGGCCGTTGGCGGTCCGCCCAGCGTACACACGCTTGCCATCGGGGCTGGCGGCCAGGGCGCTGACCCCGAAAGCCAGTGGGAAGGTCGCGGCGACGGTTCCGGCATCCAGGTCGACCACCGACAACGTGTCCTGGGTGGCGGAGGCGGTGGTGACGTAGGCGCGGTCGTCGGTGACGACGACGGAGACCGGTTCGCCCGCCAGTCCCAGATCCATACCGGACGTCCGGCCGGCGGCGCCGAGAACCGACAAACTGTCGGCGGCGGGGTTGGTGACGACCACGCCGGCACCGCCGGCGGCGATGTCGCCGACCGGGCCGTGCCCGACGGCGACACGGTGCTCGAGGATCGCGTCGGCGGTCAATGCCTTCGCCGTGTCCACAAGCGCCTCGTCAGCCACAGGAGCGTCAGAACTGGCTTCGTGCATCACAGACCCCATGGGCCTTAAAATGTTTGCCATATGTCGTGGTACCTCCGCCGGCCTCAACTGAACCGGCACTA
Source organism: Mycobacterium sp. (assembly GCF_049683355.1). Classification (GTDB taxonomy): domain Bacteria; phylum Actinomycetota; class Actinomycetes; order Mycobacteriales; family Mycobacteriaceae; genus Mycobacterium. Next base: position 13,318 of record NZ_JBAUJB010000121.1, on the reverse strand, counting down.
GATTCACCGTCGTTACCGCCCGTCCGGGCGCGACCTGAGTCGAGTGTAGCCACGTAAATTCGCGATGAACCCTGGCGAAATCTCCGGATCTCGCCGCAACGGTTCACCCTCTCAGGGCACACTTAGGAATTTCTTGGTCGCCGTTTTGCTATCACCGGGCGGCAAATGGTGATCAATATCCTGCCAGCAATTATGGCCTTGAGCGCAACTCGTACTCTGCTTAGGCGAACCAAACCTGGCGATCACGTTTTCTTAGTATTTCCGCGCAAAGTGAGCGCCAGATCACAACCGGACACGGCCACAAAATACCCCGCGGCCCTACCCGGGAAAGCAGGCTGAGAAGAGAACTACGCCCGGTTCGGCCGCGGTCGCCGGAAAAGTTCGCTGAACCGGACCGTGGTCAAGCCGATGCGACGCCCCGAAGCGACCTGATCCCAGCCAGCGGGATCAGCCGCTCGGGATCACAGAGATCCAGCACCCTCGACACGGCAGTGCTGGGCACCACACACCACGCCGCGTCCTCGCGGAGCAGGTGGGCGCTGATCGCGTACAACGCGGAAACGCCGTCGAAGGCCATGAAGGGCACCCCGGTGAGGTCGAGGACCACACCGGTGCGCTCCCCCACGGCCTCTCGCACGACGTGCGCGAATTCCTTGGCGTTGACTGCGTCGACCTCGCCGGACACGGCGATCGTCACCTCTGTGCCGCCAGTGCGACACAGCACGTCCAGCGACGTCGACGCGATCGAGAATCGTCGGCTCTCGGCCGACTTGGCGCGGATGGAGGTGACGGTCATCGCCGAGCACTCACGCCGGCGGCGTTGGCTACTGCTCGGCCTTCTGCCGTTCCTCGCTGGCCTTTGCGGCGCCGCGGGCGCTCTCGGCTTCGGCTTCCTTCTTCGCGGCCTCACGCTGCGCGTCGGCCTTGTCCTGCTGCGCCTCGCCTTCGCGCTGCAGGTCGTCGCGTCCGGTGACGACGCCGGCAACCTCTTTGGCCTTGCCCTTCACGCCCTCGACGACACCCTTGATGCCCTCTTCCGGACCTGAATTGTTGTCATCACCCACGGGACGCACCCTTTCTGCGTTTCTGCCCGGGAACCGGCACCTGCCGTATCCGGGAGCGGCGCAGGCGCGCCGGCGAAGCCTCTGTTCCCGCAGCGGCCGCCGCTCAAACCTGGCCGGTCACCGAAGTTTCACTGGGTGAAGTTCGTCAGCGCGACATCCAACGACGAGAACAGTTCGACCAGATCTGCGATGCCGGTGATCTTCAGCGGACGGCTGGTGGCGGGACCGTCGGCGACAACGCCGAATCTGGTGCCGGGTCCGAGGCGATTGCGGGTGACCATCAGGACCTGCATGCCGGCCGAACCGAGAAAATCCACTCGCGTCATGTCGATGATGAGACTGGCGGGCTCACGCGCGAGCGCGGCGGTCACGACCTCTTGGAGTTGCGGGGCGGTCAGCATGTCGACAGCACCCACAGCGTCGACGACCACGACGCCGTCAACCTGATGTTCGGTGAATTGCTGCACGTACTGGCCTCGTCTCATGAGTTGACGTCCGTCGGAGCGGTCGCGGATCATTTCGTGAGGCTGCAGTTCTGAACCCGGCACGTTGTCGAATGCGGACAACCGCTTTACAGGTTATCGGACAGGTTGTCCGAATCAGCAATTACCGTTGAACCGGACAGGCAGTGGCGTCCCATCGGTCGAAATCGGGAGGTTCGGAGCAGTTCGCACGCGCAGACAACTGGCCGAGGAGGTTGAGTTCGGCCTCGCAGGCTCGCTGAATCATCGCCGCACCGCCCTGCGGCTTCTCACCTTGCTGCGGCCCGAACTCGCCGAGTGGGTGGTGCTGGCGCTTCCCGACGACCGGACCGGCGGAGTGCGCCTCTACGGCGGCGAGACGGTGGAGTTCTCTGCCGTCGTTCCGCAGACCTCGATCGCCGGCACGCGCCTGGACCGCCTGCTGCGCACCGGCAACAGCCACGTCACCGTCGTCGACGGCGATTCCGCGGAGGCCTCCCTGGCCGCGATCCTGCCGCACCCGCAGTTGCGCGAGGAGGTCACGGCGCTGGCGCCTGGTGAGCTGCTGGGCGTCGCTCTGGACGCGCGGGGTGCCACGCTGGGCGCCGTGCTGTTGATGCGCACCGTGGCTTTCGACCCCGACGATGTCGCCTTCATCCGGCGCATCATGGCTCGGGCCGCCATCGCGCTGGACTCGGCTCGGCTCTACGAGGAGCGCGCACAGGTCGCGGCCGTTCTGACCGGCGCACTGCGCCCACCATCGCTGCCCGCGGTCGACGGAGTCCGGTTGGCCGCGCGTTACCGCCCCGCCGCAGAACATCTCGGCATCGGTGGCGACTTCTACGACGTCATCGGAGCAGGCGACGACTGGTTGCTGACGTTGGGTGACGTGTGCGGCAAGGGCGTCGAAGCGGCCTCACTGACCGGACGAACCCGCCAAAGCATCCGCACCGCAGCCCATTTCGACCGTCGCCCGGCCTCGCTGCTGCGTGCGCTCAACACCGTGCTCTACGAATCCGGCACAGACCAGTTCGTCACGGTGCTGTGCGGGCGGCTGCAGGTGGCGGGCGACGGCGCACCGGCCGTCGTCGAGTTGTCCACGGCGGGCCATCCGGCCCCGGTCATCCTGCGGGCCAACGGCGCCGTCGAACAACCCGAGATCTTCGGCACGGCCAGCGGGATGGTGCCCGATGTCCGCTACCGCACGGTCGACGTCCGGTTGCACCCCGGTGACACGATGCTGATGTTCACCGACGGTGTCGAGGAAGCGCGCGGGGCCGAGGGGCTCTACGGCGTCGAACGACTCCTCGCGCTGCTGCCCGCCTACGCCGGAGCGGCACCCGATGTCGTCTGCGAGGCAGTGGAACAAGATGTGGTCGAGTACGGCGACGGCGGACCACACGACGACATCGCACTGCTGGCGCTCACGTGCGGGGGTTAGACGGGGTGCGGCAGAACGGAAGCCCGTTGCACGCCTATGAGAAGGCGCTCACCGGCAACGACGCTGCAGCGGCCCAGGCACTGATGGCACACCTGCTGGACGACGGGGTCGATCCGGTCACGATCCTGACCGACGTCGTCGCCGCCGCCCAGCGCTCCGTAGGCGCCCGTTGGCAGCGAGGTGAGTGGACCGTCGCCGAAGAGCATGCCGCCACCGCTATCGCCGTCTCGGCAACGCAGGCGGTGACCCGGTACGTCCGACGCATCCCGCCGACACGTGGCCAGGTGCTGGTGGCGTGCGCCGAGCGGGAGTGGCATGCCCTACCCGCCATGATCATCGACTGCGCGCTGCGCGCCGCCGGCTGGGACAGCATCCTGCTCGGCCCGGCGACATCGGCCGGGCGGCTGAACCAGGTACTGCACGATCACGGGCCGGTAGCGGTCGCGGTGAGCTGCTCGGTACTCGGATCACTGCCCGCTACAAGACGTTTCATCGAAGCGAGTACGGCGATGGGGGTTCCGATCGTCGTCGGTGGACCGGCGTTCGGGTACGACGACATCCGGGCGACGGCGCTGGGGGCGACGGGCTGGGCTGCCGACGCGCACGGCGCGGTGACGGCGCTCTCGCGGCTGCCGCCTGTGGTCGCACCCGCGGCACCACTGCCGGCCGCAGCAGTCGCCGAGCAGGCCGACCTCGCACACGACCACCGCGCCGTCGTGGCCGCGCTGCGCAGCAGTTGGTCGCTGACGTCGGCACCCCGGCCGGCTCCCGACATCGGCAGCCTCGCCGACGACGTGATCGGCCAGTTGCTGCACGCGGTCTCCGCCGCGCTGCTGACCGGAGACCGGCGGCCGGTCCCCGAGACCATGGCGTGGATCGCGGATCTGATGTCGACCCGCGGGATGGACCCGGCGGTGGTCGACGAACTGCAGATCCGGGCGATCGCCGCGCTCGGCGACTACCCGCTGGCGCGCGGGATCGTCGAAGCCCCGCTCACCGGCGGCCGCTGACGGACTCGGCGCGCAAATACCGAGCGCAGCCGGGCGCGACGGCTACCATCCGCACAGGTGAACCACAGGGAGGCCACATGAACAGCCGCTCCGCGCGTCTCGCGCTCGTCGCTGCAGTCGCGACCGTCTCGGCGGGACTGTTGGTGCTCGCCGGTCCGCCCACGGCCCACGCCACCGATGCCGACGCCCAGTTCCTTTCTGTGGTAGCCGATCTGGGTCTGCAGTTCGAGACACCTGAGGAAGCCACCGAGGCGGGCAACAACGTCTGCGACATCGTCGCCGAGGGCAGTGTCAACAACATCGACCCGGCGACCGTCCGTGCCAAGATCGTCGACGCCCTGCTCGCCGAGGGCGTCGACAACGCTGCGGCCACCCAGTTGATGCGGGGAGCGGTCAACGCCTACTGCCCGGAGTACAACGCCGTCACCGCCGGCTGATCTTCTCCGCGTTTCTCCACGGAATCTCCACACAAGCTCCAAGCGCTGCAAGCGCTACGTCGCGACGATGGTGTCAGTCAGTTACACCGTCGTCACCGAACGTGACGCACCAACGCAGGGAGATCCACAATGAACACAATGAAGAAGTCCATCGCCGCCACCGTTCTGCCTCTGGGTGCACTGCTGGCCTTCGCCGCACCCGCGCAGGCCGCCCCGGAACAGAGCGGAGGGGCCTCGACGACCATCGGCCAGCTCCGGGCGCAGGGTTTCGACGTCCGTATCAGCCGCATCGGCAACGCCCCGCTGGATCAGTGCTCGGTGCTCGGGGTGCGCAACCATCCGGTGGCCAAGCAGCCGTTCCCGATCAACGACGATGACGACATCAACGTCTTCACCGTCACCCCCACCCCGAAGGTCACCGTCTCACTGGACTGCTCACGCTGACGCCTACGCCGCGCGGTCGCAGTGATCGGCCGTCTAGGTTGAGGAGTCATGCCCGAGTCGGAGTCCGATACAGGATCCACTGCAATGCCATCCCCCGCGCCATCCCCCTCGTTTCCGAGGGGGATGGCATTGCTGGTTGCCGGGGCGTTTTTCATGGAGATTCTGGACGCCACCATCATCGCCCCGGCAATCCCGGCCATCGCCGCCTCGTTCGGTGTCGCCGCCGTCGACGTCAACGTCGCCATCTCGGCCTACCTGGTGACGGTGGCGGTGCTGATCCCGGCCAGCGGCTGGGTGGCCGACAGGTTCGGTATCCGGCCGGTCTTCATCGCCGCGATCGCGGTCTTCACCCTCGCCTCCGTCGGCTGCGCCCTGAGCGTGTCGCTGCCGATGCTCGTCGCGGCTCGGGTGCTGCAGGGGATCGGCGGCGCGATGATGGTGCCCGTGGGACGGCTGGCTGTACTGCGCTACAGCGCGAAGTCCGACCTGGTCCGCGCCATCGCCGTGCTGACGTGGCCGGCTCTCGCCGCACCGGTGGTGGCGCCGGTGCTGGGCGGGGCGATCGCCACGCTGGGATCGTGGCGCTGGATCTTCCTGGTCAACATCCCGATCGGTGTCATCGGACTGTTGTTGGCGCTCAAACTGATTCGCGGCGGCCCCGCACCGTCGCGCAGGCCGTTCGACTGGCGCGGCCTGTTCCTGCTGGGGGCCGGGATCACCGCGGCGCTGGTCGCGGTCGAACACATCCGGGTCAGCGGGACCAGGTGGGCGCTTGTCGGGTCCGGAGCCCTGGCGGCGGCGGTGTGCCTGACCGTCGCCGTGTGGCATCTGCGGCGGACCACCTCACCTCTGGTCGAGCTGACCGTGCTGCGGGTGCGCACGCTGCGCATCACCGTCTCGGGTGGGTCGATGTACCGGCTGGTCATCACCGCGGTGCCGTTCCTGCTGCCCTTGTTGTTCCAGCTCGAATTCGGCTGGTCTGCATTCGCGGCGGGCCTGATGGTGGCGGCGCTGTTCATCGGCAACCTGGTGATCAAACCGATCACCACTCCGCTGATGCGCAGGTTCGGCATCAAGCGGGTTCTCCTGGTCAATGCGGTGCTTTCGGTGGGCTGGTTCGGGGTGTTGGCCACGCTGCACGCCGACATGCCGGTCCCGGCCATCGCGGCACTGCTCTTTGTCAGTGGCGCGTTGCGTTCGATCGGTTTCACCGCGTACAACAGCCTGGCGTTCGCCGATGTCGACGGTGAGGATCTCACCCACGCGAACACGTTGAATGCCGCGGTGCAGGAACTGGCCGCCGGCCTGGGAATCGCCATCGCCGCATTGCTGCTGACCATGCTGGGTTCCTACGCGTGGGCGTTCGCCGCGCTCGGCGCGCTCCTGGCGGTGACGATCGTCGAAACGCTACGGCTCCCGGGTGATGCCGGGGCGCACGTCAGCGGCGCCCGCTGACTTCGCGCTCCGAGATCGGTTGCACAAAATTCTTGCGCGCGCCTCCCGCCGAAGTCTCGACCTTCACTTTAGCCTTAGTGCCCGTGACCACACTGCTCGAGCCCTCGCTGGCCGAACTGGACTTCGAGCCCGACATCCTGTGCGCCTGCCACAGGCTCTGCAATCCGCTGGCCCATCCGGCGCAGTGGTGGGTGACCCTGTCCTGCAGCTGCCCGTACCCGATGTGCCAGACGGCGCTGCGTATCGCCAATGTCCGTCTCAAGGTCCGTCCGCTGACCTGCCGCCTGTGCGAAACCGGCCAGATCACGATCCGCGGTGTGATCCGGATCTGACCGGTCGCCCCCCAACGGTTTACGCCGGTTCCGCTGTCCGCACCCGCTCCCGCAACGAGGCCAGCGACCGAGACAGCAGACGCGACACGTGCATCTGCGATATCCCGAGCTGATCGGCGATCTGGGTCTGGGTCATGTTCTCGAAGAACCTGAGCTTCAACACCAGCAGATCCCGTTCCGGCAACTTCGCCAGCAGCGGGCGCACCGTCTCGGCTTCGAGCACCTTTTCCAGGTTCGCGTCAACATCGCCGAAGCTGTTACCCACGGTGCGCTCGTCGTCACCTGTCGGCGCGTCGGTCGAAATGGTCGAGTAGGAGCTGAATGCGATCTGGGCCTGCACCACCTCTTCGCGGTCGATGCCCAGATCCGCGGCGATCTCACTGGCAGTGGGGGCCCGCCCCAACCGTTGCGACAACTCGTCGCGGGACCTTTTCAGTTGCGAGCCAAGCTCTTTGAGCCTACGCGGAACCTTGACCGACCATCCGTGATCGCGGAAGTGCCGGCGGACCTCACCCATCATCGTCGGGACGGCGAACGCCAGGAATGCCGCTCCGTTGTCCGGATCGAAGCGGTTCACCGCCTGGACCAGCCCGAGTCGTGCCACCTGTACGAGGTCTTCGACGGGTTCGCCGCGATTGCTGAAACGGCGCGCAATGTGGTTTGCCAACGGTAGACACGTCTCGACGATCACTTCGCGTTGACGACGGTACTCCATCGATTGTTCGTCCAGCGCCTTGAGGCGACGGAACATCTCGGTGACATCGGCATATTGGTTCGGTGCTGCGGTCAACATCTCGAGCGGCCCCTTGTGCGGCTTGATATGCAAGGCTCGGAGCTGAACCAGATGGCTGTGCCGGCGATAGCCCCGTGGTCTGAGGTGTGACCGCTGCACTGGCGTCGTCGTAGCGACGCGACGTTTCCGTTTACCCCGCTACGGAGGTCTCGAAACCTTCCCGCCGCTGCCGCTCACCACCGGTAATCAAGGAACTTTCCGTCGAAGGTGACCACCACGCGGTCGCCGTCGGGATCCTCGCGACGGGCGACGTCGACCTTGAAGTTGATGGCGCTCATGATGCCGTCACCGAACTCCTCGTGGATGAGCTCCTTGAGCGCAGGACCATAAACCGACAGTGCCTCGTGGAATCGGTAGATCGTCGGGTCGGACAACAGCGCGGGCTCGAGACCTCGCACCGGCTGCAACTGCAGACTCTCGGCGACCGCAGCATCAAGTTCCAGCAGTTCGCAAACGCGCTCGGCCTGACCGCTCGGCATCGGATGCTGACCGAGCAGCGCCGCCACACACCACACCAGGGGGGCGTCGATCTCCTTGGCGATGTCGGCCCACGCCAGCTTCTTGCGGATTCTCGCCGAGTTGATCAGTTCGGCGGCTTCGGTTTTGGCGATGATCGGCGTCATACCTTTGCGTCCTCTCGCTCGGTCGCCGGCGGTACGGATGCGACGTCGTCGGGCAGCATCAACCGGGACTTGCCGGTGCGGGCGTGGGTGGCGAACAGGGTGAGCCCCACAAAGGCCAGCCCACCAACGAGATTTCCTACCACGGTTGGTATTTCGTTCCAGACGAGGTAGTCGGCCAGGGAGAAGTCACCGCCGAGCATCAGCCCTGACGGGAACAGGAACATGTTGACCACCGAGTGCTCGAAGCCCATGTAGAAGAACAGCATGATGGGCATCCACATCGTGATGACCTTGCCCGACACATCGGTCGACATCATCGCGGCGACCACACCTGTGGACACCATCCAGTTGCACAGCACACCGCGGATGAACAGCGTGAGCATCCCGGCTGCACCGTGTTCGGCATAACCGACGGTGCGGCTGTGCCCGATCTCGCCGAGCTTCTGCCCGACCTCGTTGGGGTCGACACTGAAGCCGTAGGTGAACACCACGGCCATCATCAGCGCGACAGTCAGTGCCCCGGCGAAGTTCCCGAGGAACACCCAGCCCCAGTTGCGCAACATCGAGCGGACCGTGACCCCACGACGCTTGTCGAGCAGCGCCAGCGGCACGAGGGTGAACACGCCGGTCAGCAGGTCGAAGCCCAGCAGATACAGCAGGCAGAAGCCGACCGGGAACAGGACCGCGCCGAGGAGGGCGTTTCCGGTCTGCACGGTGATCGTGACCGCGAAAGCGGCGGCGAGCGCAAGTATCGCCCCGGCCATGTAGGCGCGGATCAGGGTGTCGCGGGTGGACATGGTAGCTTTTGACTCGCCTGCATCGATCATCTTCCCGACGAAGTCCGGCGGGTTCACATAGGACATGGCTGACCTTTCCAGTAAGTCGAATACTGGAGGATTCCCAACATCTATTGCCGAACGGCAACGTGGGTTATTCATCCATGTTGCCACCACCTCACACCGGCGCCCGCGGGATGTGAGGCCCCGCGCACCCTCTCTACCTGCGCGGTGTTTCCCTGCCGACCCGATCGGAGACACCACTAGGAGTTCGTCGACCCATCCCGATGCCGAATGGAGGTTTCAGCAGTGGAACAGAGCAACGTTCCCCCGGCCACGCCGGAGGACGCGACCAAAGCCACAGAGGAGCAGCGGGAACTGCAGGAGAAGCTGGACCACCGCAACGAGGATCCGGACGCCCCGGCCCGCTCCCAGACCCGCCACCAGATTCCGGACGAGACCTGACAAACGTCGGTAATTCCGGGGTCTTTCGGCGCTTGTCGGTAAAACGGTAACGCATTTCAGCGTCCCGAGAATTCAGCCGGGCGAATACCGAAACGAGGTCCTGAATTTCGGGTGTAGCGATGGCCATTACCTTTTGGAAGACGCCGCCGCGCTTCCACGGACAGCGCAATGACCTGCAGTTTGTCCAGCCAGATCCCCGGCGGTTCCTCGCGGCAATGTGCCGAACAGATTTCAGCAAAATAGCGACGGGATTCGGTCACCCGGCGTACCGTATCGATTCACGACGTGGACCGGGGAGGGACACCGCATACGCGCCAAATTCATTGTTCCGTCCTAGACCACCGGCGGCACCCGGTCCCACAACCCGCAGATGATGTCTCTCGGCATCTGCGGGTTGTGCCGTGTAGACAACCGAGAACCCGGATTCGCGACGACCAGGAGGCGCATCGATGGGTCAGCCACCGGCACCTGACTACCCGCAGATGGCCGCGGCCCGCGGACGCGTCGAACCAGCGCCCCGGCGGGTCCGTGGCTTTCTCGGCCACGAACTGGTCTTCGACACGACGTCCGCGCGATACGTCTGGGAAGTGCCCTACTACCCGCAGTACTACATCCCACTGGCCGATGTGCGTGCCGGCTTTCTGCGTGACGAGGGTCATCCGAAGCGCGTGCAGTTCGGACCGTCGCGGATGTTCACCCTGACCGGCCAGGCGCAGACCCGCCACTCGGCGGCCCGGGTGTTCGACGACGGCGACGGTGCCGTCGCCGGCCTGGTGCGGTTCGAGTGGGGGTCGCTGAGGTGGTTCGAGGAGGACGAGCCGATCTACGGCCACCCCCGCAACCCCTACGCCCGGGTGGATGCCCTGCGCTCCCATCGCCACGTCAGGATCGCCCTCGACGAGGTGACCCTGGCCGATACCACCTGCCCGGTTCTGCTCTTCGAAACTGGTTTGCCGACAAGGTATTACATCGACCAGAGCGATGTCGCGTTCGAACAGCTGGAATCGTCGGACACCCAGACGCTGTGCCCGTACAAGGGAGTCACGTCGGGCTACTGGTCGGCCTGCGCCGGCACCACGGTGCACGCCGACATCGCCTGGACCTACCACTCCCCGCTACCGGCCGTGGCGGCGATCGCGGGGTTGGTCGCGTTCTACAACGAGAGGCTCGACATCACCGTCGACGGGGTGCAACTGCCGCGCCCAGAGACACATTTCAGCTAGGCCGCACCCCACGGGAAGTCCGCGGCACCGCCGTTTCTAGGCTTGACCCGATGGAACCGGACAGCGAGCGGACGAAACTTTCGTCGCGGCTGTCGGAACCTGTTCTGACGGCACGTGACACGCTCAAGCAGCGTGGCTCGGCACAGTTCGCCCGGCTTCCCGGACCGGTTCAGCAGGCCTGTCGGCTGATCGAACGCACCGGCCGCGACACCATCAACGACCGTGTCCCCGGCCTGGCAGCCGAGGCCGCACTGTTCACGTTGATCTCGCTGCCTGCACTGCTGCTGGCCGTCATCGGTTCGCTGGGGTTCGTCGCGGCCGCCCTCGGTCCCGAGGGCACCCAGCGGCTGCGCCAACTCGTCCTCGGTATCCCCCAGTCGTTTCTCACCGACCCCACCTTCGCCACCTATGAGCGGGTCGTGGATTCGGTGCTCGCCGAGACCCGCGGCGGTGTGGTCTCCGTGGGAATCCTGCTCAGCGTCTGGACGGGTTCTCGGGCGGTGAACCGCTATCTGGAGACGATGACGATCGCCTACGGGCTCGAGCCGCGCTCTGCCTGGCGGCGGCGGCTGCTGGCCCTGGGAGTGACCATCGGATCGCTCCTCGGTGCGGTGGCGGTGTTGCCGCCGATGGTTTTCGGTCCCCGGCTCATCGAATGGCTGGCCCCTGACACCGTCGCAGACACCACGTTGCGGATGCTGGACGTGTTGTTCTGGCCAGCCGTGGCCCTGCTGGTTCTCGGTGGCCTGGTCACGCTCTACCACATCGGTGTGCCCTGGAAGACCCCGTGGCGCCGGGACGTGCCCGGGGCGCTGCTGGCAATTGTGTTGTGGCTGTTGGCATCTGCGGGGTTGCGCGGCTACCTCGCGCTCAGCGTCCAGGACAACGCTGTCTTCCGGCAACTGGCGGTACCGATCGCCGTTGTCCTGTGGCTCTACATCACCGCGTTCGTGGTGCTGCTCGGCGCCGAGTTCAACGCCGAGATCGAGAAGATGTGGCCGTACCGCGATCATCCGTGGCGGTTGCGGCGGCTGGAGCGACTGCGCCGCACCCACGACACCGACGGCTGAACCGCCATACCTTTCAGCGCGGGGCTTCGGGCATCATCCGCTCTCGCAGGCTGTCGTAGATGGGTGGTGACCGGGTGAGCTCGGCAGCCAGGACCGCCGCTGCGGTGGCGGCCAGCATCGGGATCGCAACCGACGTGGTAGCGGTCATTTCGATCACGATCACGATGCCGGTGACAGGTGCGCGCACGGTGGCGCCGAAGAACGCCGCCATCCCGACCAGCGCCATCGGGAGGGCGAGGGTGGTCGCGTCGCCGGGCCACACCGCGTCGAATCCGCCGACGAACAACAGCCCCCACAGCGCGCCGATCGCCAGCAACGGCGCGAACAATCCCCCCGGCACGGCGGCCGAGTACGACAGCGGTCCTGCGACGACGCGCACCAACAGGTATCCGACGACGACGGGCAGCACGATGTTCTGTCCGCTGAGGATCATCTGCGTCAACGGGTCACCACCGCCCACCGCGAGGGGGTTGACGAACATCGCCAGCCCGATGACAGCGCCGATCACCGCCGCCTTGGCCAGCGCCGGGACCCGTCGCAGCCCGGTGACGTGGTCGAGGAACCACAGCACCAACCGGTTGTAGACCGCGCCCAGGCATCCGGTCAGCAGCCCGAAAATCACGAAGACGGGCAGCCATCCAAGGTCGGGTGCCTCGATGGACCTGACCAGGAAGTCAGGCTCGTTGCCGAGAATGAAGCGCACACATCCCACCGCGGTGGCACACGCCAACAGCGTGGCCAGCACCGTCTGCAGGCGGAACGACTTCGTCACTTCCTCGAGTGCGAACAGGGTGCCGCCGATCGGCGCGTTGAACGCCACCGCCAGGCCGGCCCCGCCCACCGCGGTCTGCACCATCCGCACGTCGAACTCTGAAAGTCTGGCTCGTCGACCGGCTTCCGCGCCGATCGCGGCGCCCATGTGCACCGTCGGCCCTTCACGGCCGAGCACCAGCCCCGCCCCCATCGACAACACACCGCCGATGAACTTCGCGGGCAGCAGCAGGAGCAGCGGCGGTTCGGCGTCGCCGCGATACACCGCCTCGACGTGCTGGATACCACTGCCTGCGGCCAGCGGCACCCATCGGACTATCAACGCGGCCAGCGTGGCGCCGAGCGCTGCCGCAGCCATCGGCGCCAGCCAGCCGGGTCCCGGCAGCGCGTGTGTCCAGTCGACGAAGTCGACACGCAACCGGTCCGCCGTCTGCAGGCACCATCGGAATGCGCCGCCGATGAAGCCGATCGCCACCCCGGCGACGACCGCCGTCACGCAGATCACGACAGCGCCGCGGATGAAATCGCTGTGCGCAGCGTCGTCCTCTGCAGATTCGGTCACGGCGCCGGGCTATCCGCGGTCGGTGATGTCGGCATACTCCGGGTGCCGGTCGATGAACTCGGCCACCATCCAGCACGTCGGCACGATGCGCAGTCCGGCGGCACGGGTGGAACGTAGAGCCTCGGCGACGAGGATCGTGGCCAGTCCCCGACCTTGGTACTGGGGCAGCACCTCGGTGTGCGGGAAGACCCGACGGCCGTCTCGGTCGTGGAAGTCGGCGAGTCCTACCGGGCGGCCATCGACCTCGATGACGAACCGGCCCGGCTGTTCGGTGACTGTGGTGGCGGCGCCGGTCCTGTCGGGTGGTGTTTCGAACGTCATGGGACTCCTTCGGGTAGAAGTAGGGACAACCGCCCACACCGGCTTTACTCTAGGGAGACCTTCGGCCAGA
>NZ_JBAUJB010000120.1:0-6519 GCF_049683355.1 Mycobacterium sp. | reverse complement strand
CGCCAGCACGCCGGCCGCCAGCAGCACCGCGCCCGCGCCCACCCAGAACGGCACATGGGCGTTGATCCGCTCGCCGAGCATCCCCGCCAGCCACGGCGCCAGCGCCGCTCCGGAGAACCGCACGAAGCTGTACGCCGCCGAGGCCACCCCGCGCTCCACCGGGGAGGCCTTCATCACAGTCTCGGTGATCAGCGTGTTGTTGACGCCGATGAACAGCCCGGCGACCACGACACATCCGGCCAGCACCGCCTTGTGGTCGGTCCACACCGCCATCGCCGCCAGCGTCGCCGTCATCAACAGCAGATTCACCAGCAACGTGCGGATGGTGCCGAAGCGGCGCTGCAACCGCGGCGCGACGAACACCGACGTGAACGCCAACGCCAGACCCCAGCCGAAGAAGATCAGCCCGATCCCGTAGGCGCTCATGTCCAACGGGAACGGCGTGAACGCCAGCAGCGTGAAGAACCCGAAGTTGTACAGCAGTGCGGTGATCGCGACTCCGAGCAGCCCGCGGTGGGCGAGCGCCCGGAACGGGTCGGCCAGCGTGGTCGCGCGCGCCGCCCGCGGTGTCGACGGCAGCAGCAGCGCGGTCACGATGACCGCGACGGCCATCAGCACCGACACTCCGAAGAACGGGCCACGCCAGGAGATGGAGCCGAGCAGTCCGCCGACCAGCGGCCCGACGGCGATGCCGAGGCCGAGTGCGGCCTCGTAGAGGATGATCGCCTGGGCCACCGAGCCCTGCGCCGAGTTGACGATCGTGGCCAGCGCCGTGGCGATGAACAAGGCGTTGCCCAGGCCCCACAGTGCGCGCCAGCCGACGATCTGGCCGATGGTGTCGCTCATCCCTGCCAGCCCCGCGCCGGCGATGATGATCACCAGACCCAACAGCAGGGTGCGTTTGGGTCCGATGCGGCTGGCCACCACGCCGGTGATCAGCATCGCCACCCCCATCACCGCCATGTAGCTGGTGAACAGCAACGACACCTGCGACGGTGAGGCGTTCAGGTTGTCGGCGATCGGTTTGAGGATCGGGTCCACCAGGCCGATACCCATGAATGCCACGACGCAGGCGAACGCGACGGCCCACACGGCCTTGGGCTGACGCCACATGGTTTGTTCAGGCACCGGGCACGGTGCTTCTGTCGGCGGTGTCGTGACGGCGGGCGGCGGTGCCGGGCGCGGTGGCGTCCTCGATCAGCCGTCGCAGAACGACGAGCGCCTCGGTCAGGCACCGGCACTCATCGTCGCTGAGCCGCTCCAGGTACGGATCGACTGCGGCACCGCGGTCCAGCCGCGCCTGCCGCAGCGCCGCGACACCGTCGGGGGTGATCCGGATCAGCACGGCGCGCGCATCGAGGGGATCGGCGGTGCGCGCAACCATGCCGGCGTCCTCGAGCCGGCGGACCTGAGTGGTCATCGTGGGTTGGGAGCAGTGGTCGAGTGCGGCCAGGTCGGAGATCCGCGCCTCGCCCTGGTCCTCGATGGTGGACAGCAGCCGGGCCTGGGCGAAGGGAATCGGCATCCGAACCCGCTGGTTGGCCAGTCGGTTGATCCGGGCCACCACTGCGAGCAAGTCTGCACCGAGCGTTGACGACATGGCACCCATGTTTACATAGGATTGCTATGTATATCAACGGCGCGGCTGGGTGGCGTCGGTCACCACCCGGTCAGGAGTTCAGTGCCCCGGCGACTGGCAGAATCAAGGAATGACCTCGGCCGGCCCGGAGAGCGCCCCTCGACGGACTGGTTCGCTTCAACCGGTCGAACTCGCCCAGGCCGCCGTGATGGCGGCGCTGTGTGCGGCCATCGCGATCATCGCGGTCGTGGTCCCGTTCGCGGCCGGGCTCTCCCTGCTGGGCACCGTCCCGATGGGTCTGCTCGCCTACCGCTACCGGCTGCGGGTGCTGATCGCCGCGACCGTCGCCGGCGGCCTCGTCGCCTTCCTCATCGCCGGCATGGGTGGCTTCATGACGGTGGTGAACTGCGCCTACATCGGCGGGTTGACCGGCATCGTCAAGCGCCGCGGCCGCGGCACCCCGACGGTGGTGGGGACGGCACTCATCGCCGGTGCGCTGTTCGGCGCGGGCACCGTGATCGCGCTGGCGATCCTGAGCCGGTTGCGCAACCTGATCTTCGACTCGGTCACCGCCAACGTGACCGGCGCCGCCGCGGTCATTGCCCGCATCCCGGGCATGGAGGAGGCCTCCGAGCGGATCAAGCAGGACTTCGCGACAGCGCTGGACTACTGGCCGCTGGTGTTCTTCGCCACCGGCGTGTTCAGCATCCTGTTCGTCAGCCTGGTCGGCTGGTGGGCGCTGTCGCGGGTGATGTCGCGGCTGGTCGGCATCCCCGACGTGCACAAGCTGGAGTCGTCGGTGGACGCGGGTCCGGTCGAACCGGTGCCGCTGCAGCTGCGCGATGTCCGGTTCCGGTACCCGGGGTCCGACCGCGACGCGCTGGGACCCGTATCGCTGGCGGTACAACCCGGGGAGCACGTGGCGGTCACCGGCGCCAACGGCTCGGGCAAGACGACGCTGATGCTCGTGCTGTCGGGCCGCGACCCCACCTCGGGAACCGTGGAACGCCCGGGCGCAGTGGGATTGGGCAAGCTCGGCGGCACCGCGGTGGTGATGCAGCACCCCGAGAGTCAGGTGCTGGGCACCCGGGTCGCCGACGACGTCGTCTGGGGTCTGCCCCCCGGTGCGTCGACCGATGTGGGTCAACTTCTCTCCGAGGTGGGACTCGACGGGCTCGCCGAGCGGGACACCGGGGGGCTGTCAGGCGGTGAGCTGCAGCGGCTTGCCGTGGCTGCGGCGCTGGCCCGTGAGCCCTCGCTGCTGATCGCCGACGAGGTCACCAGCATGGTCGACCAGGACGGGCGCGAGGACCTGATGTCGGTGCTGTCCGGGCTCACCCGGCACCACCGCACGTCACTGGTGCACATCACCCATTACAACGACGAAGCCGATGCCGCCGACCGCACCGTCAATCTGACCGGCAACGACTCCGCTGCCGCCGACAATTCCGGCGCCGACAACGTCGAGATGGTCGAAACCGCCGAGGCGCCGGCAGCCAGCGAGGTCGGTGAACAGCCGCGCGGCGCGCCGGTACTCGAACTCAACGGCGTGTGCCACGAGTACGGCAGCGGAACCCCTTGGGCGAAAAGCGCTTTGAGCGACATCGACTTCGCGGTACACGAAGGCGACGGCGTGCTGATCCACGGCCTCAACGGCTCCGGCAAGTCCACCCTCGCCTGGATCATGGCCGGTCTGACCGTCCCGACGTCGGGTAGCTGTCTGCTCGACGGCTTGCCGGTCTCGGATCAGGTTGGTGCCGTAGCGATTTCCTTCCAGGCAGCGCGACTGCAACTGATGCGCAGCCACGTCGCCCTGGAGATCGCCTCGTCGGCCGGGTTCTCGATGTACAACCAGGCGAAGGTGACCGAAGCGCTGCACACCGTCGGCCTGGAGCCCACGCTGGCCGCCCGGCGGGTTGACGAGCTCAGCGGCGGTCAGATGCGGCGGGTGGTGCTGGCCGGGCTGCTGGCCCGTAAGCCGCGCGCGCTGATCCTCGACGAACCGCTGGCGGGCTTGGACGCAGCCTCCCAGCGTGGCCTGCTGCGCCTGCTGGTGGACCTGCGTCGCCGCGAGGGGCTGACGCTGGTGGTCATCTCGCATGACTTCGTCGGGCTGGAGGAGTTGTGCCCGCGCACGCTGCACCTCGAGGACGGGATGCTGGCCGCGGTTCCGACTACGGCAGGGGAACTTTCATGACGGCCGCACCGCGCAAGCAGCGCAGGCAGGTGGTGCTGCTGCGGCCGGTACCGGGCCAGACCGTCATCCACGACCTGTGGGCCGGCTCGAAGCTGCTGATCGTCGCCGGCATCGGAGTGCTGCTGACGTTCTACCCGGGCTGGGTGCCCATCGGCGCCGTCGCCGTGCTGATCGTCGTCGCGGCGCGGCTGGCGCACATCCCGCGCGGCGCGTTCCCGACAGTGCCGAGGGTGTTGTGGGTGCTGGTGGCGCTGGGGGCGATCACTGCGGCGTTCGCCGGCGGCAGTCCGGTGATCCCCGCCGGCTCCGTCGACATCGGTCTGGGCGGGCTGCTGAACTTCCTGCGCATCGCCGCGCTGACGGTGGTGCTCCTCGGACTCGGTGCGATGGTGTCGTTCACCACCAACGTCGCCGAGGTCGCGCCCGCGGTGGCGACGCTGGGCCGCCCGCTGCGCCCGTTGCGGGTGCCGGTCGACGACTGGGCGGTGACGCTGGCGTTGGCGCTGCGGGCGTTTCCGATGCTGTTCGAGGAGTTCCGGGTGCTCTATGCGGCGCGCCAGCTGCGTCCGCGTGACGTCGACGCGACCCGGCGGGGCCGCGGGCGGCGATGGGCCGCCGAGTTGATCGACCTGCTCTCCGCGGCGATCACCGTCGCGTTGCGCCGCGCCGACGAGATGGGCGACGCGATCACCGCCCGCGGTGGCGCCGGGCAGATCTCGGCGGCACCGACACGACCCAAGCGCCGGGACTGGGTCGCCTTCGCGATCGTGATCGCGGTCTGCGGAACCGCCCTGGCGCTCGAGTTGACGGTGCTGGGCACCAGCGGCACCGGCCGCTGACCCCGGAGGCAGCCGCTACGGTGGTTCGCGTGACGGGGTCCCGACCAATCGATGCCGACTTCCTTGCGCTGCCGCGCCATGAACTGGCGGACGCGGCGCTGTCCACGGCGGTTGCGGCCGGAGCGAGCTACGCCGACCTGCGGGTGCACGCCATCACGACCGAGACCACGCAGCTACGCGACGGTGCGCTCGAGAACGCCGTCGTCGACCACGAGATCGCGCTGGCGGTGCGGGTCATCGTCGACGGCACCTGGGGCTTTGCCTCGCACGCCGAGCTCGACACCGCAGCGGCGGCCGAGACCGCGCGGCGTGCGGTGAAGGTGGCGACCACGCTGTCCGCGCTGAACGCCGAGCGCATCGAACTGGCGCCCGAGCCCGTCTACCGTGACCTGTCCTGGGTGTCGGACTACGTCATCGACCCGTTCGCGGTGGCCGCCGAGGACAAAGTCGCGGTGCTGCAGGACTACTCGGGCCGACTGCTGGCCTCA
Source organism: Mycobacterium sp. (assembly GCF_049683355.1). Lineage (GTDB taxonomy): Bacteria > Actinomycetota > Actinomycetes > Mycobacteriales > Mycobacteriaceae > Mycobacterium. The sequence goes on along the minus strand of NZ_JBAUJB010000120.1, from coordinate 1,416 downwards.
GACGGTGTCGACCACGTGTCGGCGTGGCTGCACACCGCCAAGGAGCAGACGTTCTACGCCGACACGTTCGGTTCGTCGATCACCCAGCAGCGGGTGCGGGTGCTGCCGAATCTCGAGGCGGTCACCGTGGATTCGGCCGCCGGGACGTTCGACACCATGCGCACGCTGGCGCCGCCGACCGCGCGGGGTTGGGAAGCCGTCGCCGGCGACGAGGTGTGGGACTGGACCGGCGAGTTGGCGCAGTTGCCCTCGCTGCTGGCGGAGAAGGCGAAGGCGCCCGGCGTGGTGGCCGGACCGACCGACCTGGTGATCGACCCGACGAACCTGTGGCTGACGATCCACGAGTCGATCGGCCACGCCACCGAGTACGACCGCGCGATCGGATACGAAGCCGCCTACGCCGGGACGTCGTTCGCCACCCCGGACAAGCTGGGCAGCATGAAGTACGGGTCGGCGTTGATGAACGTGACCGCCGACCGCACCGTCGCCCACGGCCTGGCGACCGTGGGTTTCGACGACGAGGGCGTGCGTGCGCAGAGCTGGGATCTGGTGCGTGACGGGATATTCGTCGGGTATCAACTGGACCGGGTGTTCGCACCGCGGCTCGGGGTGGCCCGCTCCAACGGCTGCTCGTATGCCGATTCCGCCCACCACGTGCCGATCCAGCGGATGCCCAACGTCTCGCTTCAACCCAGCGACGACGACGTCAGCACAGACGACCTGATCGCCCGGGTGGCCGACGGTATCTACATCGTCGGTGACAAGAGCTGGTCAATCGACATGCAGCGCTACAACTTCCAGTTCACGGGGCAACGGTTCTTCCGGATCCGTGACGGCAAGCTCGACGGGCAGATCCGTGACGTCGCCTACCAGGCGACCACCACCGACTTCTGGGGAGCGCTGGAAGCGGTCGGCGGGCCGAACACCTGGCGGCTGGGTGGCGCGTTCAACTGCGGCAAGGCGCAGCCCGGTCAGGTCGCCGCGGTCAGCCACGGCTGCCCGTCGGCCTTGTTCAGGGGCATCAACGTGCTCAACACCCGTGAAGAGAGCGGGCGGTAGAACAGTGATCACCGCACAACAGGTAGTCGACATCGCGCTGGCCGAAGCCCGGCGGCTCGGCAGAGCAGACGAAACCATCGTGTTGGTCACCGATCGCATTGATGCCTCACTGCGCTGGGCGAACAACACGATGACCACCAACGGCGAATCGACCAACCGCACCACCACGATCATTTCGGTTGTGCGACAAGGCAACGACGCACGCGTCGGATCCGTGCGGTCCAGCTCGGTGAACCCGAGCGTCATCACCGACCTGGTGGCGGCCTCCCAGCAGGCCGCCGCAACGGCGCCGCACGCCAGGGACGCCGCGCCGGCACTGCCGGCTGCTGACGCGCCGCCCGACTGGGATGCGCCGGT
>NZ_JBAUJB010000119.1:0-14357 GCF_049683355.1 Mycobacterium sp. | reverse complement strand
CCTCGGTGGTGGCCGGCTGCCACACGGCCACCGGCTCGGGCGCGGCGGACGGTGCCGGAACCTCCGTCGGAGAAACGGCTTGCGGCGCGGCGGCCTGTGGGGTGGCCGCGGGTGCCGGTGGTGCCGGCCGGATCGGCTTCACCGGAAGTTCGGGTTGGGGCGGGGTGGCTTCGGCGGCCGTGTTGGCGGGCGGGTCGGACGGCGACATGGCGACAAACGCCGACAAGCCCACTCCGACCAGCGCCACCGCACACACTGCGGCCGCCACCCGGATGGGCACTCGCCCGGTGAGTCGCCGCAGCACGCCTCGGCCTTCGTCGGCGTGGAGGTCTGCGCGGGCGGCTCCATAGGCCAGAGCGAGGTGTGGGGCGAGGTGCCGGGCGGTCTTGTTCCGGCCTTCGCGTGCGGCGTCCTCGGACACGCTCTCCACGATGGCGAAGCCGAACAGCCGCAGCTTCGTCCTGAGCCGGATGCCGTGCTGGCGCGCATCGTCGCTCCAGGTCATCCGGACGCCCTCGACATCGTGCTCGGTTTGCATGTCGAACGCCTGCACGCTGCGGGCGGTGGCCCTGGCAATCTCGTCCACAGAGTCGAGGTTGACCACCTCTTCGGCCAGTATCTTGCCGTTGACCGTGTCGACGAGCACCCACACCGCACTCGATGCGGTCAGTGAGACACCAAGTACCAGACGCATAGCTACTCCCAGACGTCGACTGCCGGTATTTGCTCTCTATCGGCTAGTCTTCGACGGATGTTACGCGCGTCACAGAGAAAATTCGGCGACGTGTCCCAAACGTGGGATTGCTGGCGGGCGGCGATCAGCCCCCGGAGGTCGTCAGAGTCTCGTTGAGGGTCTTGCTCGGGCGCATCACCGACGTGGTCTTCTCGCGGTCCGGGTAGTAGTAGCCACCGATGTCGGCGGGCTTGCCCTGGGCCTCGTTGAGTTCGGCGACGATGGTGTCCTCGTTGTCCGAGAGGGCCTTGGCCAGCGGCGCGAAATGGTCGGCCAGTTCCTTGTCCTCGGTCTGCTCGGCGAGCTCCTTCGCCCAGTACATGGCGAGGTAGAACTGGCTGCCACGGTTGTCCAGCTCACCGGTCTTGCGCGAGGGCCCTTTGTTGTTGTCCAGCAACTTCCCGGTCGCGGCATCGAGGGTTTTGGCCAGCAGCGTGGCCTTCTCGTTGCCGAACTTGTTGCCGAGATCCTCCAGGCTGGCACCCAGGGCGAGGTACTCACCGAGAGAGTCCCACCGCAGGTGGTTCTCTTCCTGGAGCTGGTGGACGTGCTTGGGCGCCGAGCCCCCGGCGCCGGTCTCGTAGAGGCCGCCGCCGGCCATCAACGGCACGATCGACAGCATCTTGGCGCTGGTGCCCAGTTCCAGGATGGGGAACAGGTCGGTGAGGTAGTCGCGCAGGATGTTGCCAGTCGCGGCGATGGTGTCCTGCCCGCGGATCACCCGCTCGATCGTGTACCGCATGGCCCACACCTGCGGCATGATCTGGATGGTCAGGCCCTCGGTGTCGTGGTCTTTCAGATAGGCCTTGACCTTCTTGCGTAGCTCGGACTCGTGTGGACGCTCGGTGTCGAGCCAGAACACCACCGGCATGCCCGAAAGCCGGGCGCGGGTGACGGCCAGCTTCACCCAGTCCCGGATGGGGGCGTCCTTGACGATCGGCATCCGCCAGATGTCACCCTCTTCGACGTTCTGGGTCAGCAGCACCTCGCCGGTGTGGATGTCGACGATGTCGGCGACGCCTTCCTCGGGAATCTCGAACGTCTTGTCGTGGGAGCCGTACTCTTCGGCCTTCTGAGCCATCAGGCCGACGTTGGGCACGGTGCCCATGGTCGTCGGGTCGAACTGGCCGTGGGTCTTACAGAAGTTGATGATCTCCTGGTAGATCCGGGAGAAGGTGGACTCCGGGTTGACGGCCTTGGTGTCCTTGGTCCGGCCATCGGCGCCGTACATCTTGCCGCCCAGCCTGATCATCGCGGGCATCGAGGCGTCCACGATCACGTCGCTGGGCGAGTGGAAGTTCGAGATGCCGCGGGCGGAATCCACCATGGCCAGCTCAGGCCGGTGTTCGTGGCAGGCGTGCAGGTCCCGGATGATCTCTTCGTGCAGCGACGCCGGCAGTGACTCGATCTTGCTGTACAGATCTGACAGGCCGTTGTTGACGTTGACGCCCAGTTCGTCGAACAGCTTTTGGTGTTTGGCGAACGCGTCCTTGTAGAAGACCTTGACCGCGTGGCCGAAGACGATGGGGTGGCTGACCTTCATCATCGTCGCCTTGACGTGCAGCGAGAACATCACACCGGTCTTGTAGGCGTCTTCCATCTCCGCTTCGTAGAACTCGCAGAGCGCCTTCTTGCTCATGAACATGCTGTCGATGACGTCGCCCTCGTCCAACGACACCTCGGGCTTGAGCACGATCGTCTCGCCGGACTTGGTCTTCAGCACCATCTTGACCTTGCGTGCCGTGTCCAGGGTCATCGACTTCTCGCCGTGGTAGAAGTCGCCGTGCTTCATGGTGGCCACGTGGGTGCGCGACGCCTGTGACCATTCACCCATGCTGTGCGGGTGCTTGCGGGCGTACTCCTTGACAGCCTTGGGCGCCCGGCGGTCCGAGTTGCCTTCCCGCAACACCGGGTTCACCGCGCTGCCGAGGGTCTTGGCGTAACGCTCCTTGATGACCTTTTCCTCGTCGGACTTCGGCTCTCCGGGGTAGTCCGGCAGGTCGTAGCCCTTGGCCTTCAACTCCTTGATGGCGGCCAGCAGCTGAGGCACCGATGCGCTGATGTTCGGCAGCTTGATGATGTTGGTATCCGGCAGCTGGGTCATCTCGCCCAATTCGGCGAGGTTGTCCGGCACCCGCTGCTCTTCGGTCAGGTAGTCGGAGAACTCGGCGAGGATGCGCGCTGCGACGGAGATGTCGGTGGTCTTGACGTCGATGCCGGCTGCGTCGGCGAAGGTCCGGATGATGGGCAGAAAGGCGTAGGTCGCAAGCAGCGGCGCCTCGTCGGTCAGCGTGTAGATGATGGTCGGCTGCTCGGCGCTCATGTGGTGTTTTCTCCCGGCGTCAGTACGGTCTGGTTCGAGGGCTTTCCGCGTCAGTCACTGTGATCTGTGAGTGGGTACCAACGTAGCGCAGCAGCTCCGCCGACGGCGTCGTCGGGAGCGGCTTCGGGAGCGGCGCTCAGCGGGCCTCGACAGCGACGGATGCCGGCGTGGGACGCCGCCGCGTCGCGCCCCACAGCCCGACGCCGATTCCGACGACCGCGCCGCCCAGACCGATGATCTGTTGGCCGCGGGTCAGGCCGTCGTGCACCCGGGAGCCGCCGAGCAGGTCGGCGGCATCGGCGCCGCCGGAGGCCAGGAACCAACCCCGGGTGTCCTTGCCCCGTAGCGCCGCCGTGGCGAGCAACCCCCCGATCAGAGCGTCGCGGTAGCCCATCGAGTGAAGCAGCAACTGGCCTGACGGCGTCGGCTGCTGCGAGTCGCCCCAGAGGCGATTCGCCCGCAGCGGGTCGACGAGAAACGAGATCCCTGAGGCTAGGCGGATGCTGCCCGCGACGAGCGCGGCACGGTCGATCGGCATGATGGGAAGCCTAGGTTTCCGGGGTGCGGTGCACGGCGGTTTCGAGTTCTACGTACCCGGTCCCGACAGCACCCGGACCGCTTCGTGCAGTGGTACCGGCGATGTCGCGACCGCACCGATGAACGGGTGAGCCAGCTCGAGCACCAGAAACAGGTTGGCGGCCACGATGATCCCGACGATGGCCACCATCGAGTAGTGCAGCCCGGGGCGTTCGACTCCGTAGATGATGACGGTCCCGAGCACCATCGCGCTGGTCAGCAGGATGATGGTCCACAGTTGCCACGGCGGCCCGGTGTTCTCCCGGGCTGCCAGGATCCGCACGGTTCGAGCTTGACTGATCGTGTCGAGGTTGGCGTGCGACTTCGCGAGCAGGACCTTGTGCAGATCGGTGTCGGCCTCGACCTGGCCGTAGGCGGTGTAGACACCGGCGAGCGCGGCGTCGGCATCGGCGGATCGATGGTCACCCGCGGACCACTCGGCGATGGCAGCCAGTTCGTATGCCAGCAGACTCTCCCTGGCACGCGCTGCGTCCGCCGTGTCGAACACCGTTGCGTCCCTGGCCATCTGTACCGCGGCCGCGCCTTCTGCGCGGGCGGCGCCGTCCGCGGCGTTGATCTGACTCCACATCGACGAGACGACAAAGCCGATGAAGAACGCGTAGACGAATCCGATGAAGCCGTAGGTGAACTTGGTGACGTCGTTGTGGTCCCCTGCCGCCAGTGCCGGAAACCGCCGGCGGACGGTTCGCTGGATCAGCACCGCGCCGCCGGCGACGAGAACCACCAGACCGATCAGAAGCAGCCAGGACGGAATCGCGGAGACCAGCCATGCACTCATGAGTCGCGGGCCTCCTCGGGGACGGCGTGCCTAACCCTATGGTGGGTCTGCCATCCAGCACGGGTGATTGCCCAACTGAGGCGTTGTTCGCGCAGGTCTGAACGCATCGGCGGGGACCTGCAGCAAAAAGATGACCGCGATTGCCACACGCGTCGCACGCGACACTCTATGGTGCTGTCTGTGGGCAGAAATCTGTTAGCCAACGGCCGAGGCCGATGGTTGGCGATCGCCGCCTCCCTTGTGGTCTCGGCGGCGATGTTCTCCGCCCAGGGCTCAGACCCCGCGTGTTGCGCCGAGAACTCGGCAGCGCCCGCGGCGAGTCCACAACCTGAGCCGGCTCCGGGCCCGTCCCCCGCCGCGCCCGCGGCGGCCGAACTCATGGCGGCCAGCGCCCCGGTCGACGCCCGGGTGTTCGACCTCGCGTTACCTGCCGGCGTGACTCCGGAGGCGGGCTTGCAGGTCAAGACCATCTGGGCGGCCCGGGCCATCAGCATGATGTTTCCCGAGATCACCACCATCGGCGGGTTCCGGCAGGACCCGCTGAAGTGGCACCCCAACGGTTTGGCGATCGACGTGATGATCCCGAACCACGGCACCGAAGAGGGTATCGAGCTCGGCAACCAGATCGCCGGGCTGGCGCTGGCCAACGCCCGGCGCTGGGGGGTGCTCCACGTGATCTGGCGGCAGGGCTACTACCCCGGCATCGGCGCCCCCAGTTGGACCGCCGACTACGGCTCGGAAACCCTGAACCATTTCGACCACGTCCACATCGCGACCAACGGCGGCGGGTACCCGACCGGCCAGGAGAAGTACTACATCGGCTCCATGCAGCCCAAGCCGCCGTACTGATTCAGGCGGACAGGGCGTCGCCGCACCACACCGGCTGAGCCGACGCCGGTGAGCCGCAGACCATGAGCGCATCCAGCATGGTGGCCTCCTCCGGTGTCGAGGGGAACGAGGGCGGGGCCGGCGGCCACAGCGGGAAGATGCTCGCACCGGTCACCCCGGTCAGCCGGGCCACGATCTGAGCCACCACGTTCGTCACCACGTAGACGAGATCGCCGATGAACTGCACCGGCACGATCGCCAGCGCGGCCAGCGGGCTGATCAGGAAAATCTCCAGATCGGTGATCCCCTGCAGCGCAGAAGTGATGCCGATGGTGATCTCGTCGACGAAGTACGGCACCGACGCGAAGACGGTGCGCACGCCCAGCGCGATCTGGGTGCCGATGTCGGGGTAGCCGTACATGTTGATGGCGTCCTGCAGCGCCCCCCGCAGTGCGTCGTCGTCGTTGACCGGAACGACGTTGCTGTCACCGAGGTCGGTCACCGACACACCGTCGGCGTCGGGCGCTGGGACGCCACCGAACAGTGTCACCACGGTGGGGGTGACGTCGATGATCTCGTACTGCAGGTTGATGGCGCCGACGGCGAACATGTCCGGGTTCTCCACGATGACGAAAGTCGATGCCTCATCCGGTGATTGGAAGCCGTGGCCAAGGCCTTTCTGCGGCTGGTGACCGTGATCGGTCACCATGATCACGGTCCACTGCTCGCCGGTGAGCGCCTCCCAGTCGTTGACCGCCTGCAGGATCTCGCCGAGGTTCCGGTCGAAATTGTTGAGCGACTCGGCGTACGGCGGTGATGCCCCGCCGTAGAGGTGCCCGTTCTCGTCGACCCCGACGAAGTAGCTGAACAGGAAGTTCGGGGTGTTCGCGTCGGCGGCGGCGATCGCGGCCTCGGTGGCATCGCCGACCGCGTCATCGGTCAGCAACCAGTTGGTGTCCCCTGGGACCTGGGACACGTTGATGACGGTGTCTGCGGGGGCGGAACCGGCGGCGGCGATGGCGGAGATGACGTTCCAGTTGGCGATGGCCGTGGTCTGGATGCCCGGGTTGAGCGTCTCGAGCTGGTTGAACACGGTCGGCCAGTTGTTGTAGGTCCACGGGGTGAAGATGTTGTTGATCACCCCTGTCTTCTCTCCCCACGCGCCGGTCAGGATCGACGACCAGGAGGGGTTGGAGATGGTGGTGTGCCCGGCGATGCTCGCCGCCGCCGTGGTGCCGTCCTGGATCAGGACGAAGAAGTTCGAGTTTGTCGGATCATCGAGAACCCGGCTCAGGTTCGCTCCGTCGACGCCGATCAGCAGCACGTTGGGCGAAGGATCGGCGAACAGTGAAACAGCTTGGGGAGCAAGCTGATTCGTACTGCGATGCAGAGTGTTGCGTTCCAGTTCATCGCGTACCGCGGCCAGCACCGCCATCACTGCCGTGGTGTGAAGCGGCGCTTCGGGGTCCGGTTCGGCCAGCGGCTGCAGCGCCGGTGAGGCCGCGGCGGAGGCCAGCTGCACCACTGTGGGGGTCGGCTCCGGCGCCGGCGCAGGTTCTGCCGCGACGGCGGGCACGACCGCGGCAACCGCGCGCGGTTTCGACGTCGCCGGGGCGGATTCGGCGGCTTGTTCGGCTGGCGCGGCGACCGGTTCCTGCTCCTGCTCCTGCTCCTGCACCGGTTCGCCGGAATCCGCCGGGAGGCTGTCCTCCTCGGTGGCCGCTGACCGGCTTGAGGTCCGGCGATCGCTCACCGCGTCCTCATCGGACCCGTCTCCTCCGCCCGCCTCGTCGTCGACGGTAGCTGTGGAGTCCTCATCGGCTGCCCGGTCGTCAGCGTCCGAGCCCGTGGTGGACTTCTGGCCGGACGCCTCCGAGTCACCGCGATCGGCCCTGTCGCTCGATCGTTTGTCGGGACGGGCAGCGCCATCCGTCGACGAGGAGGCGCTCGCCGATGACGACTCGCTCGGCGACGACGGGCTCGACGGCTCGGCGTACGCGACCCCCGGTGATGCCAGCGCGACCCCGACCCCCAGCGTTATCGCCAACGCTCCGACGCGTCCGATGTGCCTGGCGTAGCCCATGAGGAATCCTTTCGGCGACCGTCCGCAGCAGCTTCGGCGTTTCACCACCCCGAGAATGTGCTGCGCCGCAAATTACGCTCGATGTGGGACCAAGGCCCGCAAATCGGCCACTTCGTCATGGAAGCGCAGGCTGCCCCCTGTCTGCCGGACTCCTCGGCGGCGAGTTCGCCAGCGCGGGACTTCCGTCAGGACTGTTGGGACTCACACCAGCTCGGGCCAGGGAAAAATTTCGCAGGCAACGGGATTTCCTTCCTACCGTCCGTCGCGCATATATTTGCCAGAGCGCTCAGTGCTTGAGCAGTAAGGCATGGGAACTGTGGGCATTGGCCGACGTCCGCCTCGAGTGAGGCCATCGATAGCCGCCCCCGTCGGGCTGGCCGTCGTACTGGCGGTGCTGCTCGTGGGCGGCGGCGGTGCGGCATGGATCCCCGTCGTCTCCGATTTCGCCGCCCTCGCGTTCTCTACGTATGCCACCCTCTGCGCGTTCCTGGCTGCCCGGTCGGCGGGAGGCCGCAGCCGGGCGGCCTGGACGACGATGGCGGCCGCGCTGGGAGCCTGGGCGATCGGCGACCTGATCTGGGTGCTCAGCGAGTACGTGCTGCACACCAGCCCGTTCCCGTCGCCCGCAGACGTCTTCTATCTCCTGTTCCCGGTGCTGGCCGCCGTGGCGATGGCCCAATTCGCAGAGCGGCACCAGTCGCGACTGCGAATCGTGCTCGACGGCGCGACGGTGGCACTGTGTTTGTTTCTGCTGGCATGGATCCTCGCGCTGAGCAACGTCTACGAGACCTACCGCGACGACGGCCTCACACTCGGTGTCGCGTTGGTCTACCCGGCGGCGGACGTGGTGGCCGTCTCGGTCGCGATCGCGGTCCTCGTCCGCGCCGACGCGCGCCAGCGGGTGGTGCTGTACCTACTGGCCTTCGCACTCGGACTCGGGCTGATTACCGACAGCGCGTTCGCCTACCTGGTCGCCAACGACCATTACGTTTCCGGAACCCTCGTCGACATGGGCTGGATCGCAGTCCTGGTCATGATCGCCGGTGCGGCACAGCTCAGTCACAGGGCCCGACCGCCCACCACTGCGACGACGGTGTCCGTCCCGTCCAATTCGTCGTTGTGGCTGCCGTACGTCCCCCTGCTGTTGGCGGGCACGGCCGGGCCTGCCATCGTTATGACGGGGCTGGAGCGGGTCATCGTGCCGTTCATCATCGCCACCGTGTGCGTGCGGCAGTCGGTGACGGCGTGGGAGAACCGGCGGTTGCTGTTGACAGTGGCCGACCAGGCGTTGAAGGATCCGCTGACCGGGCTGGCCAATCAGACGTTGTTCAACGATCGGCTCGCGCACGCGATGATGCTGAGGTTGCGCGACAACCGTTCGGTCGCGGTGGTGTCGCTGGATCTCGACGATTTCAAGCTGGTCAACGACAGCTTGGGCCATCCGACCGCCGACAGCTTGCTGGTGCTCGCCGGTCAGCGCATCTCCGAATGTGTGCGCCCCGGTGACACGGTGGCCCGGGTCGGCGGTGATGAGTTCTCCGTACTTCTGGAAAGCGAGGTGGACGATTCACATCTGCTCGCGCAGCAGGTCATCGAAGCGTTCAACAAGCCGTTTGTCGTCGACGGGCAGAACCTGTTGATGCGGCCGAGCGTCGGGGTGGCGGTGGCTCCCGCTGACGAGCCGGATCTGGCACCGGACACCCTGGTCAAACGCGCCGATGTCGCGATGTACACCGCGAAGCGGTCCCGCTCGTCGCGGGTGCACACCTTCACTGCGGACATGAACATCACCGACCCGGCGGCGCTGGAGTGCGCCGGAAACGACGCCGGCCACACCGCCGCCGAGGGCGCGGCCAAGGTGCGGTTGCTCGGTGAGCTGCGCCGTGCGGTCGACAGCGGCAAGCTCGACGTGGTGTACCAACCGAAGTTCAGCTTGCGCACCGGGCGCGTGGTGGGAGTCGAGGCGCTGCTGCGGTGGCCACATCCGGAGTTGGGGACGTTGCGTCCGGACGCGTTCATATCGCTGGTACGTCAACACGGTTTGATGCGACCGGTGACCGATCTGGTGCTCGACAGGGTCCTCGACGATGCGGCACGTTGGGCGGCCGCCGGAGCACCGATACCCGTCGCGGTGAATCTGTTCGCACCCTATCTGCACGACCCCCGGCTCCCCGAGACGCTCGGGACTGCCCTGCAACGACGCGGGTTGGCCCCCGAGTTGCTGACCGTGGAGATCACCGAGGACATGGTCCTGACCGAGCTCAACGTGGTGACCGCGGTGCTGCGGCAGCTCCGCGCGCAGGGAATAAGGGTGGCGATCGACGACTTCGGCAGCGGCTACTCAGCGCTGTCCTATCTGCGTGACCTGTCGATCGATGAGATCAAGATGGACCACCGTTTCATCACATCGGTGACCACCGACAACCGCGCCGCAGCGGTGGTTCGGGCAGTCATCGATCTCGCCCATGACCTCGACAGCACGGTCGTCGCCGAAGGCATCGAGGACGCCGTGACCGCGGCCTGGCTGCGCGACAAGGGCTGCGATATCGGGCAGGGCTACTACTTCGGCAAATCCATCGACGCTGCCTGCGTGCCTGAGCTGACCACGGTTTCGGCACAACTCAACTGAAGGCAGTCACCCGAACGTCACAGTCTTCGGAGCGTGAACAGGCAGGGGGGTGAACGGCAGTGCACGGTGTACGTCTGTGGTGGCGACAACCCGACCACTATGACTGGCTGACAAGCTATCTCAGAGCTCTCGGTCTGCTCATCGTGACCCGCTTCATGCTGTTCGTGCTCTTGGCGACGATCGCGTCCGCGACCGCTCTGGCGATGATCAGTACCGCCGGGCCGCACGGGCCCGTGCAGCGCACCGTCGCGGTGCTGGTGATCACGGTTCTGGCTGCAGTGGCCCTGGGGTACCTGCTGCGCTGGCCGACACGGCTGCAATCGCAGGTGTTCTCTGTCGCCGGCAACGTGTGTATCGCGGCGGCCGTGCTCAGCGAGGCCGACCCCCGCACTGCGATGGTGGGATGTGCCGCGTTCGCCGGTCTCGCCGGTTACGTCGCGTTCTTCCACGCAGCTCCCTACCTGGTGCTGACGCTGGCCACCGCGTTGATGACAGCTGGGGTGACGGCGGTGAGGATCGCGATGGCCGGGACCCGGCGATGGCGCTGTCAAAGCTCCTGATTCTGTGTGGCGGCATGCTGGCTGTCCCGGTGGCCGGGCAGGTACTCGCGCACTGGTTGTCGATCGACGCATCGAAGTCGGCCACCGACGCCCTCACCGGATTGAGCAACCGCCGCGGGTTCTACCGGGCGGCAGAGGAGTCGCTGGCTGAAGGCGTGCGGGAAGGGGCGCCTTGTTTCACCGCGGTCATGGTCGATCTCGACGACTTCAAGCGGATCAACGACACCTTGGGCCACACCACCGGTGATCGAATCCTGGTAGCTGTCGCCGACAGCCTGCGCGACGCGTGTCGCGAGGACACTGTCATCGCGCGCGTCGGCGGCGAGGAATCCTGGTCGCGCAGATCTCACCGCTCGGCGAGGCACACGAAACCGCTGAGCGAATTCGCGTGGGCATCGCCTCCACGCCGTGGGACGTGACGGCGAGTCTCGGGGTGGCCTGCGGCGCTCTCGGAACCACCCGCCCGAAGCCGCCTGCCCTGCTCGAGCGTCTTGTCGAGGCTGCGGACGCGGCGATGTACGAGGCGAAACGTGCGGGCGGCAACCAGATCCGGTACGCCGACCACCTCCGGAGCTGAGCAGCGGGCCCGCGAGGTGTAGGCGCGGCGCGAAACGGGCATAACGACGACTGTCATCCTTCACGTTCCCCGAGTGGACGACTTCACAGCGGTCCAGCATGGGGCCGGCGTAACTACCCGGACAGTTCGGCGCGCGCCTGCCCCAGTCGAGAAACCCAGCCGACGTCAGGCTGGCGCCACAGTGCGCGAGATGCAGGAGTTGCACTCCGCCAACAGAATCCGGCAACAGAACGGACCGTTCATGTTCACTTCACTTGGCAATCACCGCTCGCCCGACGGATTCGTCGTAGAGTGTGACGGCGCGCATGTGAGAGCACAATCCCGAAGCATCGCCATAGTCGTCACTGTCTCAGGCAGTCTGCGGGAGACCAATCTCGAGCCCGTGTCGAGGCACGTATGCCGATTTGCCGCACTGGATGGCCCGCTGATCATCGACGCCAGGCACGTCGACATCGGAAGCAAAGCGGCTTTTCAGCGTCTACTCGCGAGCTTCAGTGCTCAGTGTCGAAACCGAAACGTGGATTGGGCTCTTGTGGCTTGCGAGCACGGCCGAGCCCTGTCCGCCCAAGACGACGGCATTGCAGTCGCGGCCACGGTGCCCGAAGCACTGCAGTACATCGCGCGGACCACCCGTGACCGCCGGAATCTGCTGACCGCCCAGATGGCAGACCGGCGTTCTGAGGTCGAGCAACGCCCGTCCCCCGTTGATCCGATGGGAGCGTCTGCGCCGCAATCGCTTTCTCCGAACGAGAGAATGATCTTCGGGGCGGGCGAAAGCGCACGGGTGGCACCTCGCCTTGAGGAACCCCGCAGTACCGAGGACGGGGACGCGCAACTGCACGACGCGGTGGCGCAAAGCACCTTCGGTGGATCTGGGCTCAGAACGCCCGCAGGTTGTCCCGCAGCAGGGAGTGTGAATAGCTCGTCCGGGTCAGACCCCTCGCCTGCAGGGCCGGCACCAGCCCGTCGCAAATCTCGATGATCCTGTGACGCGTCAGCGAGCCGCCGTCCCCTGGGAACAGGAATCCGTCGCCGCCGACCTCTTCCATCGCCGCCGCCATGATGTCGGCGACCTGGTCCGGCGTACCGATGGCCTCGAAGGAGCTGGCGCCGCCTGCCGATCGGGCCTCCATGCATTGGCGCAGCGTCTTGCCGGTTCCCCACTGGGCGAACCCGGCGAGTGATCCCTGTTCGCCACGCGTGACGAAGTAAGGTACCGGCTCGTCAAGGTCCATCTTCGTGAAGTCGGCATAGAAGTTCGAGCTCAACGCCTTGAGACGTGCCGGGATCTCATCCTCGCTCATCGGCTTGACCTTGGCTCGAGCCTCGGCCTCGGTCTCGCCGAGGATCGGGGAGAACAGGAACATCACCTTCACGTCATCAGGATCGCGCCCAGCGGCGTTGGCCTGCTTGCGGATGTCCGCTCGGTACTCCTTCATCCCCTCGACTCCCGTCGCCCAGGCGATGATCGCATCAGCGTGCTTGGCGGCGAACGCCCGCCCCGCGGGGGACCCCCCGGCTTGCAGGTAGACGGGGCGCCCCTGTGGTGAGCGGACGCATGTCAGGGGACCCCGCGACTTGAAGTGCTTGCCGACGAAGTCCACGTCATGAACCTTGCTGGGATCGATGTAGATCCCCTTCTCTCGATCGCGGACGATCGCTCCCGGTTCCCAGCTGTCGCACAGGGCGTTCACGAGTTCGACGAATTCGTCGGCGATCTCATAGCGCAAATCGTGCTCCGGCATCTCCTCGAGGCCGTAGTTCTGGGCCGCTTCGTCCTTGGCGCTGGTGACCACGTTCCAGCCGAAGCGCCCACTCGTGAGCGAGTCCATAGTGGATGCCAGGCGCGCCAACGCATACGGGTGGTAGAACGTCGTGGACATGGTCGCGACGATGCCCAGTTGCCGGGTCAGCGCGCCGACCTTCGCGGCCAGCGGCACCGGATCCTGTTTCGGACAGGAGTCTCCGTTCTCCAGGGCGCGAGTCGTGGTGCCTTCCAGACCGCGCGGGATCCCGACGGTGTCTTCCAGCATCAGGAAGTCGAAGCAGGCCCGCTCGAGCGCCTGGGCCAGCTCAACGTAGAAGTCCCCTGTGAACGGAACCCCCTCCGACAGCGTGTACGGAGTCTGCCACTCATTGGCCTGGAAAGTCTGGAACCATCCGAGGTGGAACGGTTTTGCTGGCATCTGTCCTCATCAACGAGATTGAACTGTCAGCGAGATCCAATCGCGGCATCGTGTCCATCATGTTGCCCTCGCGTCTCGCTCGAATTAGGCGGTCAGGTCCCGAGTGGAATCCCAGGTCACAGGCAATCCACCTCCCCACTCTGCGAGCGGCCAACCCGGACGCGAGTGTCAATGACTGGGCCGACTCCCGACGGCCGGTCTCTCTGGGGGTCGTCCCTGCCTGCCCCCCACTCCCCTTCTGCCAGGCGGGCGCTCGGCGGTCGCGAGACCTGCACAGCGACAGCAAGGGATGACCCTGATTGCTCGACGCAGGTTGGCGACCATAGCCTGCCAAAGGCCGGATCGGCTACGGAAGGAACAGACATGAGTCGGTTTCGTCGACTGGGACTACTACGAGGGTTCGGGAGTCTTTCCCCCGACGCAGCCCACCGATTTCTCTCGCTGCTGGCCAACGGCGCCAACCCACAGACCGGCAACTTCAACTACGGGCTCCTCACACTGCTGGTCGACTTCGTCGACGAGTCGGTCCCGCGCTGGACGACGCCCACGGTCCCGTCCGACGGCGAAGCTACCGCTGAAACTGCGGACAATAGTGCTGGCGATGCCGCGAGCGAGGTCGTCAACTTCAGCAGCGCGACAAGTAGTTTGGCGGAGACCACGCCGGCCGAGCCGGACACCGACAGCCCCCCGTCGGAGCCCGCCGCTGAAAGCAGTTCGAGTCGGAGCAGTGACGAGGTCGAGAAGGACGGAGACGCACGCGCCGACGCGCGCAAGGACAGCGCCGACGGCATCGCGAGTACGCGCAAGGCTGCCGAGGAGTCAGGGGCCGAAGAGCGCAGCAGCGAGCGCAGCAAGACAAGCGCTTCGTCCGAGCCATCCGACAGTTGACCTAGTTCATCCGCCGGAAATCCGTTATCTAATTGTGTCTTGTGGCTACGGCGCGGATGCAGCACGAATAGTGTTGCGATGCAGCATAATTCGTTGTATGGCGAAGCGTGGACGGCCGAATGCAGAGCTGGTGCTGACCGACGAGGAGCGTGACCAGCTGGTTCAGTGGTCACGG
>NZ_JBAUJB010000118.1:0-3808 GCF_049683355.1 Mycobacterium sp. | reverse complement strand
CTGGTCACCACATGATCGACGGACTACCGCGCACGCGGGGAGCAGGAAAGTAGGAGCACAGTGATCGACGAAACGCTCTTCGATGCCGAGGAGAAGATGGAGAAGGCCGTGTCGGTGGCGCGGGACGATCTGGCGTCGATCCGCACCGGTCGGGCCAATCCCGGCATGTTCAACCGCATCAACATCGACTACTACGGTTCGGCCACCCCGATCACCCAGCTCTCCAGCATCAACGTGCCCGAAGCCCGGTTGATCGTCATCAAGCCCTACGAGGCCAACCAACTTCGCAACATCGAGGACGCGATCCGCAACTCCGACCTGGGTGTCAACCCCACCAACGACGGCAACGTCATCCGGGTCTCGATCCCGCAGCTGACCGAGGAGCGCCGCCGCGATCTGGTCAAGCAGGCCAAATCGAAGGGCGAGGACGCCAAGGTGTCGGTCCGCAACATCCGTCGCAAGGCGATGGAGGAGTTGACCCGCATCAAAAAAGACGGCGACGCCGGTGAGGACGAGGTGACCCGCGCCGAGAAGGACCTCGAGAAGAGCACCCACCAGTACACCAGCCAGATCGACGAGCTGGTCAAGCACAAAGAAGGCGAGCTGCTGGAGGTCTGAGGTGACCGATCAGCAAGCGATTCCCGTGGCAGAGCAGCCGGTCAGCGAACCGCCGCAGAAGAAGGCGTCGCGCGCGGGGCGCAACCTGCCCGCTGCCATTGCCGTGGGGGTTCTCCTCGGCGGCGGGCTGATCGCCATCCTGCTGTTCGCGCCCTACCTGTGGCTCGCCCTGGTCGCCGTCGCGGTGGCCATCAGCACCTACGAGGTCAGCCAACGACTCGAGGAAGCGGGCTACCACATCCCGCTCATCCCGCTGCTCGTCGGTGGACAGGCCACGCTGTGGCTGACCTGGCCGTTCGGACCGGCGGGTGCGTTGGGCGGTTTCGCGGGCACGGTCGTGGTGTGCATGATCTGGCGCCTGGTCGGGCGCGGACTCAACCACGCGCCGCAGAACTACTCCCGCGACATCAGCGCCACGGTGTTCCTCGCGACCTGGGTCCCGCTGTTCGCCAGTTTCGGCGCGCTGCTCATCTACCCCGACGACGGTGCCAACCGGGTCTTCTGCCTGATGCTGGGGGTCGTCTTCTCCGACATCGGCGGCTATGTGGCGGGGGTCCTTTTCGGCAAGCACACGATGGCGCCGGCGATCAGTCCCAAGAAATCATGGGAGGGCCTGGCCGGTTCGCTGTTGTTCGGCGTCACCGCGGCCGTGCTGGCAGTGATGTTCCTGCTGGACAAGCCGTGGTGGGCCGGCCTCGCCCTGGGCGTGATGCTGGTGATCACCGGCACGCTCGGTGACCTGGTCGAGTCGCAGTTCAAGCGCGACCTGGGCATCAAGGACATGAGTAATCTGCTGCCGGGCCACGGCGGGATGATGGACCGTATCGATGCCATGCTGCCCTCGGCCGTGGCCACTTGGATCGTGCTGACCCTGCTGGCCTGAGCAGGTGAGCCCCGGCAGGTGCGATACTTGGGCGCACATGTCTGATTCTCCCGCGGCCCTGCCGCTCGTCTTCGACCCGCCGCGCCGCGCCAAGCCGCCGCGGCACTTCGCCGACCTGGACGACGCCGAGCGCACCGCGGCCGTCGCCGATCTCGGACTGCCGGCGTTCCGCGGCAAGCAGCTGGCCAATCAGTATTACGGCCGGCTCACCGCCGACCCGGAGCAGATGACCGACCTACCCGCGACGATCCGTACCCAGGTCGCCGAGACGCTGTTCCCCACGCTGTTGACGGCGACCCGGGAAATCGAGTGCGATGCCGGCCAGACCCGCAAGATGCTGTGGCGCGCCGTCGACGGGACGACGTTCGAGTCGGTGCTGATGCGCTATCCGGACCGCAACACCGTCTGCATCTCCTCGCAGGCCGGTTGTGGCATGGCCTGCCCGTTCTGCGCGACCGGTCAGGGCGGTCTGCAACGCAACCTGTCGACCGCCGAGATCCTGGAACAGGTACGGGCGGCGAGTGCCGAGCTGCGATCTCGAGATGGTGGCCGGCTGTCCAACATCGTCTTCATGGGCATGGGCGAGCCGCTGGCCAACTACAACCGGGTGGTTGCCGCAGTCCGAAGAATCACAGCATCGCCACCGCATGGATTCGGCATCTCGGCGCGATCGGTCACCGTCTCGACGGTCGGGCTCGCGCCCGCCATCCGCAAGCTCGCCGACGAACGACTCAACGTCACCCTGGCGGTGTCACTGCACACCCCGGACGACGAGCTGCGCGACACCCTGGTGCCGGTCAACAACAGGTGGAAGGTCTCCGAAGTACTCGATGCCGCCCGCTACTACGCCGACGTCACCGGCCGGCGGGTGTCGATCGAGTATGCGCTGATCCGCGACGTCAACGATCAGCCGTGGCGAGCGGACCTCCTCGGAAAGAAACTGCACGGGGCGCTCGGTTCGCTGGTGCACGTCAATCTCATTCCGCTCAATCCGACACCGGGCAGCGAGTGGGACGCCAGCCCGAAGCCCGCCGAACGGGAGTTCGTCAGGAGGGTCAGGGAGCGCGGCGTCTCGTGCACGGTGCGTGACACCCGCGGACGCGAAATCGCCGCTGCCTGCGGCCAATTGGCCGCCGAGGCTTGAGCACACGCACGAGATCCGAGTTCTGCAGGCCCGCACTCGGTGATTGCCTGCAGTAGTCGACTCTCGTGGTCAGCGCAGTCGGTTTCGGCCCCGGCAGGAGCGTTGACGAACCAGACGTTCTCTTCACGCAGGTGGCGGCTGCGCCAGCCGCCGGGGGTGCGCACCAACTCGTGACGGTAGTAGCCGCCGCAGGAACTCTGCTCCGACATCCCGGGCAGTTGCATCGGGTTATAGAACATCGCCCGCACCGTCGCTGAGGTGCCGTCGTTGGCGAGAATCTCGATGTTGGTGATGTAGTGCATGCTCCACGGGATCGCACCGAACCCTGCGGCGAGCCAGTCGGCGACCTCGTCGCGGAAACCCACTGCCGCACCGGCCGACGAGTAGTCGATGTGGGCGTCGGTGGTGAACACCGACCGGTACAGCTCCCAGTCCTTGGAGTCCACGGCCCGGGCGTACCGGTACAGCAGTGCGGCGATTTGTTCAGCGTCGCTCATATCCTTGGTTCGCTCGCAAGCGTCGCTCACTCGGGCATGCCGATGGTCTTGGCCTCCAGGTACTCCTTGTAGCCCTCGTCGCCGTTGCGATAGCCGCCCACTCTGCTTGGTGCCGCCGAACGGGCTGCCGATGCCGAAGTGATTCCCCCGCCGGTGACCAGGCGGACGCCGGAGTCGATGCCGGAGCGGATCAGGCCGAGGACCTTCTGCCGCTGGCCTTCGCTGATCTGCGGGCCCTGCATGTTGCCCGGAGTCCACGGATCGCCGACGGGGAAGCCCTCCATCATCCCTTTGAGGACCTCGACACCTTCGTCATAACGATTGCGGGGCAACAGGATCGATCCGGCTGGGAAGGATGCAACTCTGCCCCGACATCACGCACGCCATCATCGCGGCCATCGGCAACGCCGCCGAGAAGTCGGCGTCGTCGAGGACGATGTGGGCGGATTTGCCTCCCAGTTCCAGCAGCGTCTTCTTCACCGTCGGGGCACCGGCGGCCAGGATCGCGCGCCCTCGTAGTGGATCTTGCGCCGGGCGGGGCCTAATGGGTGTTGATCAGCGTGTCCTTGACGGGGATTCTGTCTCTGGAGCGGGAGGCTGATCACCGAGCCGCCGGCCGGTGAGCACCGTTGCCGCCTGGAGTGATGGTCAACTCCTAAAGCTAGA
>NZ_JBAUJB010000117.1:0-6760 GCF_049683355.1 Mycobacterium sp. | reverse complement strand
GAGGCGCACCGCAGCATCTATGGCGTGTGGCGCGGGGTGCTCGAGTACTTCGATGCGCATGTCGTCGGTCTGACAGCCACGCCGGGCAAGCAGACGTTCGCTTTCTTCCGGCAGAACCTGGTGTCCGACTACACATATCCGGAATCGGTGGCCGACGGTGTCAACGTCGACTTCGATGTCTACCGCATCCGTACCGGGATCACCGAGCAGGGTTCGCACATCGAGGCTGGGACGATCGTGCCGAAGGTTGACCGGCGCACTCGAGTCCAGCGGCTCGAAACGCTCGACGAAGACCTGGAATACAGCTCAGGTCAACTGGACCGGGCGGTCACGGCCACAGACCAGATCCGCACCGTGCTGACGGCGTTCCGGGACCGGCTGTTCACCGAGATCTTCCCCGGCCGCAACACGGTACCCAAGACGTTGATCTTCGCCAAGGATGACAACCACGCCGAGGAGATCGTCAAGCAGGTGCGGGAGGTTTTCGGCAAGGGTAACGACTTCGCCGCCAAGATCACCTACAGCGCCCGCAACGCCAAGGAACAACTGCAGGCGTTGCGGACGAGCCCGACACTGCGGATCGCGGTCACGGTCGACATGATCGCGACGGGCACCGACGTCAAGCCGCTTGAGTGCGTGTTCTTCATGAGGGACGTCCGGTCGGCGCAGTACTTCGAGCAGATGAAGGGGCGCGGTGCACGCACGATCACGCCCGCGGACTTTCAGGCGGTGACACCGGATGCAAAGACCAAGACGCGCTTCGTGATCGTCGACGCGGTCGGGGTGACCGAACACGACTTTGTCGAGCCCCCGCTGAACCGGATGAAGTCGGTGGCGCTGAAGAAGTTGCTCGACAAGGCGGCGAACCTCACGATCACCGAGGATGAGGCGGCGACGCTGGCTTCACGTTTGGCCAAACTGGAACTCGACCTGACCGATGCCGAACGCACCGAACTGGACAAAGTGGCGGGGCAGTCTGTGCGCGGCGTCGTCAAGAGCCTTGTCGACGCGGTCGAGCCGTCGAGCACCACCCCAGAGGCGGTCGAAGCGGCGCTGATGCCGGTGGCATCTAACCCGGAGCTGCGCAACAGGATCCTGGAGCTGCGGGCAGCGCATGACCGCGTGATCGATGACGTCAGCCGTGACCAGTTGATCGAGGCCGGTGGGCAGGTCGACACCGGCAAGGCGAAGTCGATCGTGGAGTCGTGGCAGGCGTACCTCGATGAGCACCGTGACGAGATAACCGCGCTGCAGCTCGGGTACGAAGCAGGAGAACGACGCATCGACTTTGCCTTCATCGAGGGATTGGCTACTAGAATCTCAAGGCCGCCAACGAACTTGACACTCGACATTATCTGGAACGCCTACTCGGCCTTGGAACCTCCGAAAGTACGACAGAGTGCGACGCACACGGTGGCCGACCTGGTATCGCTGATCAGGTTTAGCACCGGTGTCGATGACGAACTCGTTCCCTACGGTGAGCGGGTTCTCGAGAAGTACGCCGCCTGGCTTTCCCAGCAGGAGCAGGCGGGGGTCACGTTCACCGAGTCTGAGCGCTGGTGGTTGGATCGCATGGTGGCGGTGATCGCCAGCTCTGTCGGCATCCGCGTGGAGGATCTGGACGGCGTACCTTTTGCCGAGCGCGGTGGAACCGAAGGTGCGATAAGGGATTTGGGCGAGAGGGCGGCTGCGTTGATCGATGAGTTGAATGTGGTGTTGACGGCGTGAGCTGGCCGGTCGTTGCACTCGATGAAGTTGCTGAGATCCAAGGTGGAATACAAAAGCAGCCTAAGCGCGCCCCGAAGGAGAACTTCTACCCGTTCCTGCGTGTAGCCAATGTGACTGCTGCAGGGCTGAACCTTCGTGAGATCCATTCGATCGAACTCTTCGGTGACGAGATCAAGCGCTATCGCTTGGAAGCGGGAGACCTGCTGGTCGTCGAAGGGAACGGCAGCGCGAGTCAGATCGGGCGCGCGGCCGTCTGGGACGGCTCGATCGCTGACGCAGTCCATCAGAACCATCTCATTCGTGTGCGCCCCAAGCCACTTCTTGACGCACGGTTTCTCGGCCACGTTTGGAACTCCCCACTTGTGAGAGACGAGCTGTCGCGCGTAGCCAGTTCTACCAGCGGGCTGCACACACTCAGTGTCGCGAAGCTGAAGAGGATCGTCCTGCCCTTACCGCCGTCTGACGAGCAGCGCCATATCGTGTGCGTTCTCGACGATTGTTTGTCTCGCCTTGAGGCTGCTAAGGCTGCTGTGGCGCGCAGTGTCAAACGACTTTCGGCCATGCGAGAGGCATTTCTCGCAGTATCTGTACGGGATGCGCAAGATGTAGTCGGCAGTCGTGTCGTTCCTTTGGGTGAACTCGGACAAGTCTTGACAGGCGCGACGCCTTTGAAGGCGAACAAGGCCTTCTACGAGAACGGGACGATTCCATGGGTCACAAGCGGCGATCTTCACCGAGGCATCGTGGCGAAGGCGTCGCAGTTCGTTACCGAGTTCGCCCTCCGAGAAACAAATCTGAAGCTGCTTCCGCCGGGGTCTCTTCTTGTTGCGATGTACGGGGAGGGGCGTACCCGAGGAACGGTTGCCGAACTCGGAATATCAGCGACAACGAATCAGGCATGCGCTGCAGTGGTGATTCATGACCCAGGGCTTCAGCCCTGGATTCGCCTTGTGCTTGATGCGAACTACAACGCGATGCGACGGATGGCTGCGGGCGGGGTGCAACCAAATCTGAATCTCTCATTGGTGCGCTCGATTGAAGTGCCGATCCCACCGGAACCATACCGCGATGACTGGCTGAGCAGGCTCGCGGAAATTGACACGACTCGCCGCCGACTTGCGCAAGGCCTGCAGCAGGCTCAGGCGCGCGGAGAACAACTGCGTCGAACAATCCTGGCGGCGGCGTTTTCTGGCCGCCTGACGTCAGCACGAGCGGACTATCCGATGACCGCGTGTCTGCATGACCAGCAAGCAGATCAAGCTGATATTGGGCGACGGCATGCCTGGCCAAGTGACCACGGGCGAGATCGCCAACTGTGCAGGCCGCTCGCTGTCGGAGACGCGGTCATTGGCTGATTTGTGAAGCGCGACGAGGTCCAACGAACTGGCGCCCAGCTGCTTCTCGGACGTGGAACCTCTTTCAAGCTGGAAACCGCCGAGACAATTTGGTTCGCGTTGTCAGACTCCGTCGTCATTATTGAACGAGACACCCAGCGACGGGGCGCAGAATGGAGGCGACGGACCTGCTGCCGGGAAAGGGGGGAACGAGGATGATCAAACGGATCGAGATGAGCCTTGACGGCGGAGCTGCGCCGCAAGGGGAGATCGCGGTCAAAGACCTCACGAGCATCGCCGCGGCCTTCCAGGAGTTGGTCACCAGGCTCGCGCGTGACACCGTTCATGCGACGGGGCCCGGACGATCCAAACAGTTCGTGGAAGAGTTCGCCGAGCTGCGTTTGAGTGGCATCACCAAAGGCAGCACCTTGTTGCAGTTCACGAAGGGGCCGACCGACAAGCTGGACGTCGAACTGCCGGATCTGGCGGAGACTGACGACCGACTGTGGGCGCTTCTGGATGCCATCGGCGCGGATACGCGGCCTACGTGGTCAACCGACCTGATCGCGGAGTCGGCGTCCAAACTGGTCAGCGCCCTTCGGGGCGCTGCGCGGCAGGTGGTCGTAACCTCGCCGTCGCGGAATCCAGTGGGAATCTCGCCGCAGGGTCTCCGTCTCGACACGTGGGCGCCGAGGCGCCAGGAGTCCGGCGGTGCCGCCACCGCCGCCGGGCGACTGGAGAAAGTGGACCTGAAGTCTCACGATTTTCGGCTCAGGGACGACGTCGGCAACGCCGTTGAGCTGAGGCGCGTAGAAGACGACCGTGCGGCCGCCAAGCTTGTCGGTGAGTGGGTGGTCGCAGAGGGCGAAGCCTCGCGGAACCCGGCAGGACGGGTCGTGATCCTCAGCGACGTGCGTGTGCACCAGGTGGATGACCCAGGGGCAGAGTTTCTGGGACATCGTGTCGTGTCCATCGAAGAGATCCTTTCCAGCGCGCCCGGCCCAGACATCGAGGGCGGCCTCGACCTCACCGATGAGGAGTTCGATGCGTTTCTACGGGCAATGCGTCCGTGACTCGCGATGGGGTGACACTCGTCGACAGCGATGTCTTTAGCTTGCTATACGTCCGCAGTGCGTCGATGGACTCCAGGGTGGCCGAATGGCAGGAGTACCTGGGCGGACGCCGTGTGGTGGTGTCATTCCAAACTCACGCTGAGATATTGGCGGGTGCATATGGTGCAGGGTGGGGGCAGCGTCGCACTGATGGCCTCATTCAGATCTTGGCGAGGTCGCCGACGATCCATTCAGACGCCGATGTCGTGGAGGCCTTCGCCAAACTGACCGCAGAATGTATGCGAATGGGACATGCCCTCCACGACAAGGTTCACACGGGTGACCGCTGGATCGCCGCGTGCGCTATCGCCAAAGACATCGAGTTGCTTGCCGGCGACGGTATCTTCCAGGACGCCCCGGGCCTCACACTGCGACACTGACCAAGGAACTCATGTCTGATTCTCGCCGACTCGTCGACAAGCTCTGGTCGTACTGCAATGTCTTGCGCGATGATGGCGTCGGTGTCATCGAGTACACCGAGCAGCTCACTTACCTGCTCTTCCTCAAGATGGCGCACGAGCGGGCCATCCGGAAGCTCAACCCGCAGAAGATCGTCCCCGACGAGTACTCCTGGCAGAAACTGTTCGATGCCGAGGGGACCCTTCTCGAAGTCGAGTACACCAAGATCCTCGTCGGACTCGCCCAGCAGCCGGGGACGCTGGGCACGATCTACAGGAAAGCCCAGAACAGAATCCAGGACCCGGCCAAACTCAAGCGACTGATTGTCGACCTCATCGACAAGGAGAACTGGTCGGCAACCGGCACCGACCTCAAGGGCGACGCGTACGAAGAGCTGCTGGCCAAGGGCGCCTCCGACAAGGGCTCGGGTGCAGGGCAGTACTTCACCCCACGCGACCTGATCCGCGCCATCGTCGATGTCATCGACCCGACGATCGACGACACCGTGGTCGACCCCGCCTGCGGTACCGGCGGCTTTCTCCTCGTCGCCCATGAACACGTCGCCGAGGGTGCGGGCAAGCTCACCCCGACGCAGCGGACCCACCTACGGGACAACTTCGTCGGCGGATATGAACTTGTCGATGGGACTGCGCGGCTCGCGGCGATGAATCTGCTGCTTCACGGCATCGGCACAGCGGACGGCCCGTCGCTTATCGAGGTTCGTGATGCGCTGATCGCGGACCCCGGGAAGCGCTGGTCAGTGGTGCTCTCGAACCCGCCGTTCGGGCGGAAATCGTCGCTGACGACGGTGGGCGCGGACGGGCGGGAAGCGCGCGATGACGTCGAGATCGAACGTCAGGACTTCGCAACCACTACCAGTAACAAGCAGCTCAATTTCCTGCAGCACATCATGACCATCCTGGAGATCAACGGCCGCGCCGCTGTGGTGCTGCCAGACAACGTGCTCTTCGAAGGTGGTGCCGGCGAGACGCTGCGCCGGAAGCTACTGGCCGACTACGACCTGCACACGATGCTGCGCCTGCCCACCGGCATCTTCTACGCACAGGGCGTGAAGGCCAACGTCCTGTTCTTCGACAAGAAGCCCGCCTCCGAACAGCCGTGGACCAGCAAGTTGTGGGTCTACGATCTGCGCACCAACCAGCACTTCACACTCAAGCAGAATCCGCTGCGGCGGCACCACCTCGACGAGTTCGTCGACTCTTACCGCGGTGAACGCGTCGAATCCGAGCGGTGGAAGCCGTTCAGCTACGACGAGCTGGTCGCTCGCGACAAGGTCAACCTCGACGTGACCTGGTTGCGTGATGAATCGCTCGAAGATGCGGACAACCTGCCCGCCCCGGAGATCATCGCCCGCGAGATCGTCGAGGATCTGACGGCCGCACTCGTGGAGTTCGAGGCAGTCGCCGCAGCCCTCGAGAGCAGCGCTGCGCTGCGCGGCCACGCGCAGTAGTCCGAGACACCAG
Organism: Mycobacterium sp.; assembly: GCF_049683355.1. GTDB lineage: Bacteria > Actinomycetota > Actinomycetes > Mycobacteriales > Mycobacteriaceae > Mycobacterium. The sequence goes on along the minus strand of NZ_JBAUJB010000117.1, from coordinate 703 downwards.
ATGCAGGCGTTTTTGTCACCCGCCTGATCTAGGGTCGGCGTATGGCACTTGGCATCGAGATGATCACCATCGATTGTGTCGACCCCGATGGGCTCGCCGACTGGTGGGCCAAGGCTGCCGGCGGGGATGTGAACGCCGTGGCGCCAGGCGAATTCGTCATGGTCACCGGCGAGGGCCGCCCGGCCCTGGGCTTTCAGCGGGTGCCGGACCCGACGCCGGGCAAGAACAAGGTGCACCTGGACTTCCACACCGCCGACAAGGAGGCCGAGGTGGCGCGCCTGGTCGGTCTGGGAGCCAGGGAAACCGGTCGGCACAGCTTCGGGCCCGAATTCGACTGGGTGGTGCTGGCCGACCCCGAGGGCAACGCGTTCTGCGTCGCCGGAGGCTGACCGGCCGCGCCGTTAGACTGTCTCGGTGACGTCTGGGCTGACCCAAGAGGTAGACACTGTCGAGCGGGCGGCAGCGACGCCTGACCAACCCCAGCCCTACCGCGAGCTGGGGCTCAAGGACGACGAGTACGAGCGGATCCGCGAGATCCTCGGCCGTCGGCCCACCGACGCCGAGCTGGCGATGTATTCGGTGATGTGGAGCGAACACTGCTCCTACAAGTCCTCCAAGGTGCATCTGCGCTACTTCGGTGAGACCACCACCGCCAAGATGCGCGAGGCGATGCTCGCCGGTATCGGTGAGAACGCCGGCGTCG
>NZ_JBAUJB010000116.1:0-26590 GCF_049683355.1 Mycobacterium sp. | reverse complement strand
GGGCGCGGCAGGCCCGGGCGGCGTGGCGGCGCAGTTCGCCGTGGTGCCGGGGAGGCAGCACGAACAGCGCGGCAGGCACACACACCGCCAACGCGATGGTCCACCCCAGGAGCCGTTCCTCGACCGGTGCCGGCGGAGTGCACGCCGGCAGGACGAACGTCAGCAACGTGGCGCGCTGGCCCGCCGCGACCGTCTCGCTGAGCACCCCCGAGAACGTCACCGCCACCCCGAGGACGAACATCAGCAGCACCGCCGGAACCGGAAGCGGCGCGACCAGCGTGCCCAGCGTGATCATCACGAAGCCGTTGAGCGCCAGCCCGGCGTAGGCCACGGCCCGGTTCTGCCGGTTGCCCGGGAAGTCGGAGAACACCAGCAGCGCCACCGACCCGAAGACGGTGAACAGCGGTGTCTGCGCACTGCCCCCGGCGACGGCGAAACTCAGCGCCCCCGCCAGCGGCACCACCAGCGCGGCACGCATTGCGCGCCGCAGCGCGTCGTTCTCCGGGTCGCGCCGTTGGACGCGGCGGGTGATGCGGTGCCGCAGACCGTCCGCAGCGATGACCATCAGTGGGCGAGCACCTTGATGCCGATGACCAGCACTCCGACCCCGGCGAGTAAGACAACCGTCAGAATTTGCTGCCACCACGGCAATTGCGTCCTGCGGACGGCCAGCAGCGCGATCAGGCCGAGCTCGCCGACCAGGATCCACTTCGCGACCCACAGCGCGGTGTCGGTCTCCAGCACCCCGAAACCCGCCACCGCCAGCGCCAGCAGCGGCAGCAGGCAGGCCTCCAGAATCTGGCCGGAGGCCTGCAGCATCCGCCACACCTCCACCCCGCGCGGTGCCCGCTCATGCACGCTGAGGTGCGCGACGAAGTCGGCGAGCAGGCTCGCCGCCCACAACCCGCCCATCGTGACCGCGACGTCGATCATCCGGTCCCAGGCGCTGGTGAAGTCACCGGTGTAGTGCGTGAGCACTGCGAGCAAAGCCAGGCAGGAGATGGCGCCGTAAAGGCGCTCCCGCAGCATGGCCACCACATGCTCGACCGGCACCTCCGGTGCGCCGGCCGTGGTCTCGTCCACACCACCCGCGACGCCCTGACGGACGCCGCGCTCGTCGCCACCGGTCTCAGTCACCGTCGGGCACCGGGTTGAAGCGGCCGCGGTCGAGCAGGTCGAGCTGTTGGGCGACGATCCACGCCAGCCCGTCGGTGTCCGGGGGGAGTATTGCCTGCTCGTAGCCGACCAGCAGGTGGATCGCCCACGCCGCGAAAAGCTTGGCCTGACGGTCGTCGTGCAGGATCTCCAACGTCGATTCGTAGAGGGCCTCGAAGCGCTGCCGGTCCACCTCGGCCTGCACCGAGCGCACCTCCGGGTTGATGGCGCTCCACACCCGGATCGCGGCCTCCGCACCGTGCGGCAGCGTGAGGCCGGCTTCCATGAGGCTCGCGATGCGCTCCCGGGGATCGGGTTCGGCCCGGCTCGCCAGCACCACCTTGACCGTCATGCCTCGCGCCAGTGCTCCACCAGCGCCCTGGTGTAGGCCGACCAGCTGGGGAAGTAGTGATAGAACGAGCCTGATGTGACGCCGAGCCGCTGACAGACCTCGGCCAGCTTCAGGCCCCCGTAGCCGAGGTCGGACAGCACATCGAGCCCGGCATCAAAGTACGACTCTCTCGAAGAGACGACCCCCATGTCCGAAACCCTAGTTCGGCTGCGGTGGCGCTGACGTGTCGCTGACGACAAAATCCCCGCAGGCGAGGGTGTTCGATTTGCTGGAATTAGGCGTTGGGTGCCGGGAATCGGATGGCGTGACTACCTGTCAGGTGACTTGTGGCACAATTTGACCGTGTCGTACACGGCGAGTAGAGGTCCAGGTCGTCCTCCCGCAGCGAAGGCCGCTGAAACGCGGGAGCGCATTGTGCGCGCTGCTCGCGAGGTATTCAGCGAACTCGGCTATGACGCAGCGACGTTCCAGGCGATCGCCATCCGCGCGGATCTGACCCGTCCGGCCATCAATCACTACTTTTCCAGCAAACGCGTGCTGTGGGCCGAGGTGGTCGAGCAGACGAACAGCTCGATTGTTAGCGCGGGCATCTCCAGGGCGCGCGAACAGACCGGCCTGATCGACCGGTTGTCGACGTTCTTGTCGGTGGCCACGCAGGCCGAAGCCGAAGACCGCTCGGCGGCGGCGTTCCTGGTGACCTCCGTGCTGGAGTCCCAGCGTCACCCGGAGCTCAGCAGCGACGAGCACGACCCGTTGAAGAACTCGCGGGCGTTCGTGGCCTGGGCGGTCGACGACGCCATCGCACGCGGTGAGCTGAGCTCCGACACCGACGTCGCACACCTGGTGGAGATGCTGGTGGCGGTGGTGTGGGGGATGGGCTTCTACGCCGGCTTCGTCGGTGACCGGGCCGAGCTCGGCGCGGTCGTACACAAGCTCGAATTGCTGCTGGCCAACAAGCTCTGGCAGCTCGGCGATTAGCAGCCGCGTCCTCCCGCTGTGGGTTTCCTGTGCATCTTGCTGCGGCGGCGGCATCACGCCCAGTTTTAGTTAGGCTTGCGAAGTAACCGCGATGGGATGGAGCCCGCCATGAGTTCACTGCGCACCGACAACGACACCTGGGACATCGCATCCAGCGTCGGCGCGACCGCCGTGATGGTGGCCGCCGCCCGCGCCGCGGAGACCGACCGGCCCGAGCCGCTGATCCGTGACCCCTACGCCAAGATCCTGGTGGCAGACGCCGGCACCGGCGCATGGGAGTATATGCTCGACGACGAATTCGTGGCCAAGGTCGCCGCGACCGACAGCGAGATCGCGTCGATGTTCGAGCACATGGGCAACTACCAGGCCGTGCGGACCCACTTCTTCGACGCGTTCTTCACCGCCGCCGCCGACGCCGGTATCCGGCAGGTGGTCATCCTGGCCTCCGGTCTGGATTCCCGGGCGTTCCGGCTGCCGTGGCCCGCAGGCACCACCGTCTTCGAGATCGACCAACCGAAGGTGCTCGAATACAAGGCCACCACGCTGGCGCTGCACGACGTGGGCCCCACCGCGGACCGCCGCGAGGTCGCGGTGGATCTGCGCCAGGACTGGCCGACCGCGCTGGTCGACGCAGGCTTCGACACCACAAAGCCCACCGCGTGGCTGGCCGAGGGACTGCTGATGTATCTGCCCGCCGAAGCCCAGGATCGGCTGTTTACCCAGATCACCGAGCTCTCCGCCGCCGGCAGCCGGGTCGCCGCCGAGTCCATGGGGATCCACGCCGAGGACCGCCGCGAGCGGATGCGGGAGCGGTTCACCGCGCTGACCGCCCAGCTCGATGTCGAGCCGATGGACATCACCGAGCTCACCTACGAGGATCCCGATCGCGCCGACGTCGCGGTATGGCTGGACGCGCACGGCTGGCGGGCGGCCAAGGTCGACTCACAGGACGAGATGCGCCGTCTCGGCCGTTTCGTCGAGATCGCCGACTCGGACGGGCAGTCGTTCTCGACGTTCGTCACCGCGGAGAGGGTCTGACTCCCTTTCGGGATCCCTGAGGGATCCGAACGGGCGGGGTGTTCACCAACCGGCCGGTTGGTTACGATTCGGGTACTCCACGGTCACCGAAGGAGACCCCATCATGACCACAGAATCCGTTGTCCCAGCTCAGGTGGACGATTCCACGCCCACCCCGGACATCCCGGCCGTCGTCAGCCGTCTCCGGCAGACGTTCGCCACCGGCCGCACCCGCAGCGTCGAGTGGCGCAAGCAGCAGCTGCGCGGGCTCGAACGGCTGATGACCGAGAACGAGGCCGCGATCGCCGACGCCCTCGACAAAGACCTCGGCAGGTCCCCGTTCGAGGCGTGGCTGGCCGATGTCGCCAGCACCGCCGGGGAGGCCAAGACGGCCGCGAAGAACGTCGGCAAGTGGATGAAGCGCCGCCACAGCCTGCTGGAACTGTCGCAGCTGCCCGGCCGGGGCTGGGTCGAGTACGAGCCCTACGGGACCGTGCTGATCATCGGCGCCTGGAACTTCCCGTTCGCGCTGACCCTCGGCCCGGCCGTCGGCGCCATCGCCGCCGGCAACACCGTGGTGCTCAAGCCGTCCGAGGTGGCGCCGGCGTCGTCCGCACTGATGGCCGAGCTGGTGCCGCGCTACCTCGACAACGACGCCATCGCCGTCATCGAGGGTGACGGCGCGGTCAGCCAGGAACTCATCGCGCAGGGCTTCGACCATCTGCTGTTCACCGGCGGCACCGAGGTCGGCCGGAAGGTCTACGAGGGCGCGGCGCCGCACCTGACGCCGGTGACGCTGGAACTGGGCGGCAAGAGCCCGGTGATCGTGTCCGCCGACGCCGACGTCGACGTCGCCGCCAAGCGCATCGCCTGGACCAAGTTGATCAACTCCGGCCAGATCTGCATCGCGCCGGACTACGTGCTCGCCGAGGCGCCCATCCGGGACCGGCTGGTCGACAAGATCAGGGAGGCCGTCGAGACCTTCGAAGGGGAGAACGCCGGCGGTAAGCGCATCGTCAACGAACGCCACTTCGACCGCCTCACCACCGCCCTGGCAGCCACCAAGGGCACCGTCGCGGTCGGCGGCGGCTCCGATGCCGCCGGGCTGAAGATCCAGCCGACCGTCGTCGTGGACCCGGATCCGGGCGAACCGCTGATGACCGACGAGATCTTCGGGCCGATCCTGCCGATCGTGACGGTCCAGAACATGGACGAGGCAATCACTTTCGTCAACTCGCGGCCCAAACCGCTGGCGGCGTACCTGTTCACCAAGGCCAAGGCGATCCGCGAACGGGTGATCAAGGAAGTGCCCGCCGGTGGCATGGTGATCAACCACCTGGTCTTCCACTTCGCCACCCACAAGCTGCCGTTCGGCGGCGTCGGACCGTCGGGGACGGGCGCGTACCACGGCAAGTACGGCTTCGAGGAGTTCAGCCACCGCAAGTCGGTGATGACCAAGTCAACCCGACCCGACGTCGGCGCCTTCATCTACCCGCCGTATACAGAGAAGGCTTGGAAACTCGCTAGGCGACTCTTCTAGGAAGGAACCCCATGCCAGGAGTGCAGGATCGCGTCATCGTCGTCACCGGTGCCGGAGGCGGACTCGGGCGGGAGTACGCCCTGACGCTCGCCCGCGAGGGCGCCAGCGTCGTGGTCAACGACCTCGGTGGAGCGCGGGATGGCACCGGTTCCGGGTCGACGATGGCCGACGAGGTGGTCAAGGAGATCAAGGACGCCGGTGGGCGCGCCGTGGCCAACTACGACTCGGTCGCCGAGCCGGAGGCCGCGGCCAACATCATCAAGACCGCGGTCGACGAGTTCGGCAAGGTCGACGGTGTGGTCAGCAACGCCGGCATCCTGCGCGACGGCACCTTCCACAAGATGGAGTTCGCCAGCTGGGACGCCGTACTCAAGGTGCACCTCTACGGCGGGTACAACGTGATCCGGGCGGCCTGGCCGCACTTCCGGGAGAACGGCTTCGGCCGCGTCGTCGTCGCCACCTCGACCAGCGGGCTGTTCGGCAACTTCGGGCAGGCCAACTACGGTGCCGCCAAGCTCGGCCTGGTGGGCATGATCAACACGCTGGCCCAGGAGGGCGCGAAGTACAACATCAAGGCCAACGCCGTGGCGCCGATCGCGGCCACCCGGATGACCCAGGACATCCTGCCGCCCGAGGTGTTCGAGAAGCTGACCCCGGAGTACGTGGCGCCGGTGGTGGCCTACCTGTGCACCGAGGAGAACCCCGACACCGCATCGGTGTTCATCGTCGGCGGCGGCAAGGTGCAGCGCGTCGCACTGTTCCAGAACAACGGCGTCACCTTCACCAGCGTGCCGTCGGTGGACGACGTCGCCGGCAAGTGGGGCGAGATCACCGACCTGGCGGCGGCCGAGCGGGCCACCTTCAGCCTCGGCTGATTGCGTGAAAGCGCTTGTAGCGCAGGAGCTGTCGGGACCTTCGGGCCTGGTCCTCGCTGACCGGGAAGAGCCTTCGGGAGACAACGCCGTCGTCATCGACGTCGGCGCGGCCGGTGTCTGCTTCCCCGATCTGCTGATGCTGCGCGGTGAGTACCAGATGAAGATGCCTGCGCCGTTCATCCCGGGCCTGGAGGTGGCAGGCACGGTGCGGTCGGCCCCCGAGGGCTCGGGTTTTGTCGCCGGGCAACGGGTCTCGGGGTTCAGCCTGCTGGGGGCCTGGGCGGAGCGGGCCGCGCTGCCGGTCGACAGCGTGGTCCCGACGCACTCGGAGCTCGACGACGCATCAGCGGTCTGTCTGCTGGGCAACTACTACACGATGCACTTCGCGCTGCAGCGCCGGGGCGCGCTGCAAACCGGCGAGACGGTGCTGGTGCTCGGGTCCGGCGGTGGGGTCGGCACCGCCGCGGTCCAGATCGCCAAGGCGTTGGGCGCCAAGGTCATCGCGATGGTCCACCGGCCCGCGGCCATCGAGTTCGTCGCGTCGCTCGGCGCCGATGTGGTGTTGCCGCTGACCGACGGGTGGCTCGACGCGGTCAAGCAGGAGACCGGTGGTCGCGGAGTGGACCTGGTGGTGGATCCGATCGGCGGACCCGCCTTCGACGACGCGATCCGCGCCATGGCCACCGAGGGCAGGCTGCTGGTCATCGGCTTCGCCGCCGGCGGCATCCCCACCGTGAAGGTGAACCGGCTGCTGTTGCGCAACGTCAGCGTCGTCGGTGTGGGGTGGGGTGAGTTCGTCAACCGCACCCCCGGCGCACAGGCCCAGGTCGGCGCCGCGCTGGCCACCCTCGTCGACGGCGGCCTCAGACCGCCTGCGCCCGTGTGCTTCCCGCTCTCGGAAGGCGTGGCGGCGTTGCAGGACTTCGCCGACGGGAAGATCAACGGCAAGCTCGTCCTGGAGCCGTAGGTGGACCAGTTGGGCGCGTGAGCCGTCGGCGTACCGTGGACGGCATGAGTTCGGACACGACCTTGCCACCGGCCCTGAAGATGGCGGAGAAGCTACTCGTCGACCCGCCGGAGAACCCCGACGTCAGCAGGGGCTACCTCGACCTGCTGGGTGAACAGCCCGCCGACGCCGGGGACCGCAACACCGGCGCCATCCAGGCGCTGTGGGCATCGCGGCTGGGCTCGCTGCTCTACGACAACGCCCAGACCGTCGCCCGCCGCCTGCTGACGGCCTGGCAGCAGCCCACCGAATGGCTCAACCTGCCGGTCGGCGGCACCGCTCTCGACGTCGGTAGCGGGCCCGGCAACGTGACCGCCGCACTCGGCCGTGCTGTCGGACCCGGCGGGCTCGCGCTGGGTGTGGACGTCTCCGAGCCCATGCTGGCCCGCGCCGTGCGCGCCGAGGGCGGTCCGAACGTGGGCTTCCTGCGTGCCGATGCGCAGCGGCTGCCGTTCCGCGACGAATCCTTCGACGCGGTGGTCTCGATCGCGATGCTGCAGCTGATCCCGGATCCGTCCGTGGCGGTGGCGGAGATGGTGCGGGTGCTGCGGCCCGGTCGGCGCATCGCCGTCATGGTGCCTACCGCAGGACCGGTCGCAGCCCCACTGCGGTACCTGCCGAACACGGGTGCCCGCGCCTTCGGCGACGACGAACTCGGTGACGAGTTCGAGCGGCTCGGCCTGATCGGCGTTCGGACCAAGAGCGTCGGCACCATCCAGTGGGTGCGCGGCAAGAAGGCGTGAGCCTGACCCCGTAGTGTCGCGGGCGTGAGCACCGGGGGACTAGTTCTCGTCGCGCTGGCGATCGCCGTCGGCCTGGCCGGCATCATCCTGCCCGTCCTACCCGGCGCGTTTCTGGTGATCGCCGCCATCGGGGTGTGGGCGTTCGTCGAGGGCGGCGCGGTGGCGTGGGTGACGTTCGGCATCGCGGCGGCGGTGTTCGCCGCGGCCGAGGTCATCAAGTACACCTGGCCCGTCCAACGCATGCGCCGGGCCGAGGTCCGCACGTCGGTGCTGGTGGTCGGCGCGGTCGTCGGGTTCGTCGGTTTCTTCGTCATCCCCGTCATCGGGCTGCTGATCGGCTTCGTCGCCGGCGTGTTCGCCGCCGAGTTGGCGATCCGCCGCGACCTGGTCAGGGCGTGGGCGTCCACCGTGCACGCGCTCAAGGGCGTGGCGCTGTCGATCGGGGTGGAGTTGACGGGTGCCCTGTTGGCCACGGTCGCCTGGGTGGTCGGGGTGTTCCTGACGGTGGGCTGACGGACAGCCCGCGAAAGCACGGTTTTTGACAGGAATCGCCCAGATTCCGTCAGAAACCGTGCACTGGGCGGGTGCTAGCCGTGCAGCGCCTTCCGCAGCCGTGCGACGTCCTCGTCGGTCAACCCGGCCGCCTCCAGATAGCCACGCAACGAACCGAACTCGTCGTCCAGCGTGCGGCGCGCGGTGTCGAGGTATTCCTCGCGCACCCCCAGCACCGCCTCGGTCAGCCGCGCCTCGGCCAGCTCCATCACCTCGGGCATCTCCGCTGCCCGGGCCCGGATCGTCGCCAGGATGCTCTCCCGCAGCTGCGGCACGGCGACGTTGCTGCGCAGATAGTCGGCCATGATCGCGTCACGGTCGACGCCGGCGGCCTCCAGCACCACCGCGATGGTGAACCCGGTGCGGTCCTTGCCGGCGAAGCAGTGCGCCAGCACTTTCCGTTCCGATCCCAGCAGCGTGGCCACCCGGTGCACCGCCTGGCGGGCCAGCGGAGCGGCGGCGATGCGGCCGTACTCCTCGGACATGTACCGCGCGGCGGCGTCACCGACCGACTCGTCGGAAGGCTTCTCGGTCATCATCCGCTGGAACGCGTACTCGTGCGGGGCTTCGTCGTCGGAGGCAGTGGTCTCGATGAACGGCAGGTGGTGGATGTCGACCCCGGCGGGTACCAGCCCGGCGCCGTGCTTTTCGAGTTCGCGCAGGGTCCGCAGGTCGGCGACGTCGGTCACGCCGTAGCCGGCAAGACTGGCCCGGCCGGCGTCGTCGAGCTTGGACAGCTCGCTGGCGCGGAAGAACCGGCCGGGAGCGATGCCCGCGTGCTCGGAGACGTCGCGGAAGTTCCACGCCCCCGACAGTTCGTTTCCGAGGGAGGCCACTAGCTCGTCACCGCCCTGCCGAAGGCGGACTTCTCCCTGCCGAGTTCGGAGCGTGCGATGGTCCGCATGTGCACCTCGTCGGGCCCGTCGAACAACCGCATCGCGCGATGCCAGCCGTACAGGCGGGCCAGCGGCACGTCGTCGCAGATGCCCGCCGCGCCGTGCACCTGGATGGCCCGGTCGAGCACGTTGCACGCCATCTGCGGAGCCACGGCCTTGATCTGTGCCACCTGCATCCGGGCCTCGTGACTCTTGTTGCCGTGCTGGTCGATGGTCCACGCCGCTTTGTGGCACAGCAGACGTGCCTGATCGAGCTCGTTGCGCGACAACGCAACCTGCTGCTGCACCACGCCCTGCTCGGCCAGTGGCTTGCCGAACGCGATGCGTTTGGTGACCCGGTCGACCATCAGCGCCAGTGCCCGCTCCGCCACGCCGATCGCACGCATGCAGTGATGGATGCGGCCCGGGCCGAGGCGGGCCTGGGCGATCGCGAACCCGCTGCCCTCTTCGTGCAGCAGGTTCGACACCGGCACCCGCACGTTGTCGAACGAGATCTCGCAGTGCCCGTGCTGGTCCTGGTACCCGAACACCGGCAGCGACCGCTCGATCGACACCCCGGGGGTATCGACGGGCACCAGGATCATCGACTGCTGCTGATGGCTCGCCGCGTCGGGGTTGGTCCGGCCCATCACGATCAGGATCTTGCAGCGCGGATCAGCCGCACCGGAGATCCACCACTTACGACCGTTGATGACGTAGTCGTCACCATCGCGCAGCATGGTCGTCTCGATGTTGCGCGCGTCGCTGGAGGCCACCGCGGGTTCGGTCATCGCGAAGGCGCTGCGGATCTCACCGGCCAGCAGGGACTCGAGCCACTGCTTGCTCTGCTCTTCGTTGGCGAACAGGTGCAGCGTCTCCATGTTCCCGGTGTCGGGCGCCGCGCAGTTGAGCGCCTCGGGAGCGATCTCCATGCTCCAGCCGCTGAGCTCGGCCAGCGGCGCGTACTCCAGGTTGCTCAGACCCGACTCCGACGGCAGGAACAGGTTCCACAGACCCTGCTCCTTGGCGAGCTTCTTGAGGTCCTCGACCACCGGGGGCACCGTGTGGTCGGCGGGACCCTTCTCGTGCCGGTAGGCCTCGTAGGACGCCTCGGCGGGAAACACATGCTCGGTCATGAAGGCGGTCAGCCGGTCGTAGTAGTCCTGCCCTTTGGCCGACATCGCGAAGTCCATGCCCGTCACGATATGACACGCGTAAAGAACGGCCCTCTTCGGATCGTCGTCCGAAGAGGGCCGTGGTGGAACGTTGTGGTGCAGCGTTGCCGCCGACTACCAGGGCAGGAGCGGGTTGTGGTGGTAGCTGCCGTGGCGGTGGTGACATCGAGGTGATCGCCGAGCTCGAGGAGGTCGGCAAACCGCCGAGCCAATCGCTGATGTACCGCGCCGCCCGCGAACTGCTGACCAACGTCGCAAAGCATGCAGGTGCGGCAACGGTCCGGGTCGACCTGCGCCGCCGTGGTGATCGGGTCGTGCTGACGATCGGGGACGACGGCTCCGGCTTCGACCCGGCCACCGCCGGAAAGTCGTTGGCGGAAGGCCATATCGGGCTGGGGTCACTGCTGGCGCGTTTCGACCCCATGGGTGGCTCGATGCGGATCTCGGCCGACCCCGGCTACGGCACGCAGGTGACGGTCACCTCACCGCCCGAAGTCGACGACTGACGGCTCAGACCTTTTCGCCGACCGACAATGCGGCGTTGATCGCGTCGACGCGGTCCTTGGCATCCCCGAACAACATCTGGGTGTTCTCTCGGAAGAACAGCGGGTTCTGCACACCGGCGTAACCCGACGCCATGGAACGCTTGAACACGATGACGTTGTCGGCGTTCCACACCGTCAACACCGGCATCCCTGCGATTGGGCTGCCAGGATCCTCGGACGCCGCCGGGTTAACGGTGTCGTTGGCACCGATGACCAGCACGACACTGGTGCCGTCGAAATCGTCGTTGATCTCGTCCATCTCGAGGACGATGTCGTAGGGCACCTTGGCCTCGGCCAGCAGCACGTTCATGTGGCCGGGAAGCCGGCCGGCGACGGGGTGGATGCCGAAGCGGACGTCGACGCCGCGCTCGCGCAGCTTGCGGGTCAGGTCGGCGACGCCGTACTGCGCCTGAGCGACGGCCATTCCGTAGCCGGGGGTGATGATCACCGACGTGGCCGTGCTGAGCAGTTCGGCGACGCCGTCGGCGTTGATCTCGCGATGCTCGCCGTAGTCCACATCGGAACCAGCCCCTGTGCTTTCTATCCCAAAGCCTCCAGCTATTACCGAGATGAACGACCGGTTCATCGCCTTGCACATGATGTAGGACAGGTAGGCGCCGGAGGAGCCGACGAGCGCCCCGGTGATGATCAGCAGGTCATTGCCCAGCAGGAAGCCCGAAGCGGCGGCGGCCCAGCCGGAATAGCTGTTGAGCATCGACACCACGACCGGCATGTCGCCGCCGCCGATCGAGGCCACCAGATGCCAGCCGAGCAGCAGAGCGAGCACGGTGACCACCGCCAGCAGCCACAGCGTCGGGTCGATGACGAACCAGACCGTCAGTGCGAAGAACGCCACCAGCGCGCCGACATTCAGGATGTTCTTGCCGGGCAGCATCATCGGCGCGGACTTCATCCGGGCGGAGAGCTTGAGGTTCGCGACGACGGAGCCGGTGAACGTCACCGCGCCGATGAAGACACCGATGAACACCTCGGCCGAGTGGATACCGAGCATGCCCTCCTGGGCGAGCTGCAGAGCTTCGGCGCCGCCCGGGTCGCCCTCGACGTGCAGATAGCCGTTCCAGCCGACCAGAACCGCAGCCAGACCGACAAACGAGTGCAGCAGCGCGATCAGCTCGGGCATACCCGTCATCTCGACGATCTTCGCCCGCCACAGTCCGATCACCGCCCCGATCACCATGGCGACGATCAGCAGCGCCAGCCCCAAGGGTTCGATGTCGCGGGCCAGCGCCAGCGCGGTGGTCGCGATCAGCGCCACAGCCATCCCGGCGATGCCGAAACTGCTACCGGCCTTGGAGGTTTCGTGCTTGGACAGCCCGGCCAGGGCCAGGATGAACAGCAGGGCCGCGACGACGTAGGCTGCGGTGGCGGTGTTTTCTAGCGTAAGCATGGGTCAGCTCCTCGAGAACATGGACAACATGCGGCGCGTCACCGCGAAGCCGCCGAAGACGTTGATGCTGGCGAGCAGGATCGCCACGAAGGCGATCCCGGTGATGACGTTGTCGCCGTGTCCGATCTGCAGCAGCGCGCCGACGACGATGATCCCGGAGATCGCGTTGGTGACCGACATCAGCGGGGTGTGCAGCGCGTGATGGACGTTCCCGATCACGTAGTAGCCGATGACGATCGCCAGCGCGAAGACCATCAGGTGAAACTGGAGAGCGGCCGGCGAGAGCGCGATCAGGGCGAACAGTGCCGCCGCGACGGTGAAGGCCACGCCCAAGCGCCGCCCTGTCGTCATGGGCTTCTTGGCCGGTTTCGCCACCGGGCCTTCCTGGGCGACAGCGCCACCGGCCGCGGGAGCAGCCGACACCTGCACCGGCGGCGGCGGCCAGGTGACCTCACCGTCGCGCACGACGGTCACCGAGCGCTGCACCACGTCCTCGAAGTCCAGGGTGAGCTGTCCGTCCTTCTCGGGTGTCAGCAGCTTCAGCAGGTTGACCAGGTTGGTGCCGTACAGCTGCGATGCGGTGGCGGGCAGCCGGCCGGCCAGGTCGGTGTAGCCGATGATCGTCACACCGTTGTCGGTGACGACGGCCTGGTCTTTGACGGTGCCCTCGACGTTGCCGCCGTTGGCGGCCGCCATGTCGACGATGACGCTGCCGGGCTTCATCGAGGCCACCATGTCGGCGGTGATGATCCGCGGCGCGGGCCGTCCGGGGATCAGCGCGGTCGTGATGATGATGTCGACGTCGCCTGCCTGCTCGGCGTACAGCGCCGCCTCGCGGGCCTTGTAGTCGTCGTCCATCTCCTTCGCGTAGCCGGTGGCCGACACCTCCGCCGCTTCCGGATCGACGTAGAGGTACTCGCCGCCCAGCGACTTGACCTGGTCGGCAACTTCGGGCCTGGGGTCGGTGGCCCGCACGACGGCACCCATGCTGCCTGCCGCGCCGATCGCGGCGAGTCCGGCCACCCCTGCGCCGACGACCAGCACCTTGGCCGGTGGCACCTTGCCGGCGGCGGTCACCTGCCCGGTGAAGAACCGGCCGAACGCGTGCGCGGCCTCGACCACGGCGCGATAGCCGGCGATGTTGGCCATCGACGACAGCACGTCCAGCGACTGCGCCCGGGAGATGCGCGGCACCGCATCCATCGCCAGCACCGTGATCGGCCGCGAGGACAGCTCCTCGACGAGCTCAGGCTTCAGCGCCGGCGAGATCAGCCCGATCACCGTCGCACCGTCCCGCACCGCAGCGATCTCGGCGCTGTTCGGGGCGTTGACCTTCAGCACCACGTCCGCCGCCAACACCTCCTCGGTGGATCCGACGTCGGCGCCGGCCTCGGTGAACGCCTCGTCGGAGAAGCTCGACGCACTGCCCGCGCCGGACTCCACGACGACGTCGTACCCGAGCTTGATGAGTTGCCCGACCGTCTGCGGGGTGGCGGCCACACGCGTTTCACCAGGCAGGGACTCTTTCGGTATCCCGATGATCATCGATATCGATCCGATCTAGGCTTCGCTCACGGTGCGGTCGGACGCGCCGAGGCGCCCCGACACAGCTCGTCGTTGGACGGGTGGAATACGTCAGTGTAAGAGTTCGCCGGACTCGCGGTAACGCCTGCACGGCGCAAAGCCCGCCGGGCGTGACGGATGGGCGCTGACATGTAACGCCGCTGGCAGGGCCTCGACATGCGAGTTGACGACCGTCAAGCGAGCGCTACGGTAACGCGCATGCCCGTCACCACCGCCGCGCTGTCCTACGCGCATCAGGATTCCGTTTGTCCTCGTCGAGGTCGAGGTCGACGATCCGGCGCCGGACGAGATCCTGGTTCGGATCGAAGCCGCCGGTGTCTGCCACACCGATCTGGTGAATCGTGTTGCGGGAACACCGGATCGGCCGGTACTGCTCGGGCATGAGGGTGCGGGCGTCGTCGAAGCGGTCGGTGGCGCGGTCACGACGGTGCGGCCCGGTGACCGGGTGGTGCTGACGTTCCGGCACTGTGGCGCCTGTCCGACCTGCGCGGCTCAGCGGCCCGCGTACTGCCGGAAAGCTGCCCGGCTGAACAACTCGGCGCTCGTGGCGACGGTTCAGCCAGGGTGACTGTGGGTGGCCGGGCCGTACTCGACGGCTTCTTCGGCCAGTCCAGCTTCGCCGGTTACGCACTGGCCTATGAGGACAACACCGTCGTGGTGGACCCGGGCACCGATCCGGTGATCGCCGCACCGCTGGGCTGCGGTTTTCAGACGGGCGCGGGTGCGGTTCTCAACGTTTTACGGCCCAGATCCGACAGCACGCTCGTCGTATTCGGCGCTGAGGCAGTCGGTTGGCTGGTGTGCTGGCAGCGCTCGCCGCCGAGGTCGAGGCGGTGATCGTGGTCGAACCGTCCCCCTCGCGCCGCGCCCTCGCCGAGAGCCTGGGCGCGCGCGGCCCTCGACCCCGCCGACGATCCCGTACGACGCATCCGTGAGCTCACCGGTGGCGGAGCCGATTACGCGTTGGACACCACCGGGCGCCCCGCGGTGCTCGCCGACGCGGTGTCGGCGCTGGCGGTCGGCGGCGCGGCCGTGGCCGTCGGGCTCGGCACCGGTGTGCCGAACATCGACCTCCGTGACCTCGTCATGTGGGGCAAGAGCGTGCACGGATGCCTCGAGGGCGACTCCATCCCGGCCACGTTCACCCCCACCTGCTGAGACTGCACCGCAGCGGCCGCCTCCCGATCGAGCGGCTGGTCACGGCGTTCCCACACGCCGACATCAACGACGCCCTCGACCAGCAACACTCCGGCGAGGTCATCAAACCGGTGCTGACGTGGTGAACCGACGCTGATCTCGAAACGGCACCGATCCGGCATCGACATCTACCTGCCGGTACGCAGCGCGCCGTGCGGGCCCCACGATGTCGGTATGAGCAAGGTGGTCGAACGAGGGCTCGCACGCTGCCCGCGGTGCGTGTCGGTGGCGGACTACGTCTTCATCGAGACAGCGCCATCGGGTGCGCTGCGCTACGAGGTGCGTTGCCGCAAGTGCGGTGAGTGCTACGGCGAAGACTCCCGACCGCTGATGCTGCAGCCGGCGGTCGTCGCGGCCGAGCCGCCCATCGAATGGCCGCCCGACCGTGAACCGGTGCCCGAGCGGGACTGGCGCAGCGAGGTACGGGAACGGGTGTCAGTCGCGGTGCGGGTGGGACGATCCGAGGTCGACGAAGTGGCCCGTCGCACCCGAACGTGGGTGCTCGAGCAGCGGCTCCGGCGCGGCGGCCGGGTGGATCACACCGGCGGATAGGCGGGTGGCGGGTACACCCCGCGCAGGATCCACGCGAACCAGTTGATGCCGTACTCCAGCTCGTCGCTTGCGTCGTAATCGGGATTCGGGTCCACCGCGATACCTCCCATTTGTCTGGCTGGAGTCTAGACCGGCTGCGCCCGCGACAACATAGCAACGGCCTACACTGCACCAACCAGTTAGTCGACCCCGGAGTGGTCCGGGGCCTGCCTATAGTGAGTCGCCATGTCTGAAGCTGTCACCACCAACGGGATGTCCCGGCGCGAGGAGTTGTTGGCGGTCGCCACCAAGTTGTTCGCCGCGCGCGGCTACCACGGCACCCGGATGGACGACGTGGCAGAAGCGGTCGGCCTGAACAAGGCCACGGTGTACCACTACTACGCCAGCAAGGCGCTGATCCTCTACGACATCTACAAAGGTGCCGCGGACTTCACCGTCGACGCGCTGCACGACGATCCGTCGGCCTCGGCGCGCGAGACCATCTATCACTTCACCCGGCGCCTGCTCGTCGGCATCGCAAGCAACATCGAACGCGCCGCCGTGTACTTCCAGGAGGGCCCCTACATCACCGAGTGGTTCACCGAGGAACAGGTGGAGTACATCCGGGAAAAGGAAGCCCAGGTCTACGAGCACGTCCGCGACGTGATCGACCGCGGTATCGCCAGCGGCGAGTTCTATGACTGCGACTCGCACGTGCTCGCGCTGGGATACATCGGCATGACGCTGGGTTCCTACCGGTGGCTGCGGCCGCACGGCCGACGGACCGCCCAGGAGATCGCCGTCGAGTTCAGCACCGCGCTGCTGCGCGGGCTGATCCGCGACGAATCGGTGCGGCAGAGCGCGCCACTCGGAGTCGACGTCGCCGCCACTTGAGGCGGGCAAGAACCAGCCTGACGGGGTATTCAGACCCGATGACGATCCGCATCGGAACCTCCGGCTGGTCCTATCGGGACTGGGTCGGGGTGCTCTACGAACCGGGGTTGCCGGCGTCGCGGTGGCTGCAGCGCTACGCGGCCGAGTTCGACACCGTCGAGCTCAACGGCAGTTTCTACCGCTGGCCGCGCGACGGCGGGTTCGCCCGGTGGCGCGACCAACTCAAGCCGGGCTTCACGATGTCGGTCAAGGCAGCCCGCGGCCTCACCCACGCACGCCGGCTGAAGTCCCCCCAGGTGTGGATCGAGCGGCTGGAACGCGGCTGGGCAGAACTCGGCGACCGCAGCGGCGCGATGCTGGTGCAACTGCATCCCGGCCACGAGCGCGACGACGCGGTGCTCGATCAGTTCCTCACCGCCATGCCGGCACACATCCCCGTCGCCGTCGAGTTCCGCCACCCGTCCTGGGAGCACCCCGAGGTCTATGAGCTGCTCGAAGAGCACGGGGCGGCGTACGTCGTGATGAGCGGCGCCGGGTTGCCGTGCATCCTGAAGGCGACGGCGAAGTTCGTGTACGTGCGACTGCACGGACCCGATCCGGACGCGCTCTACGGCGGTTCGTACAGCCCGGACGATCTTCGGTGGTGGGCCGAGCGGATCCGGGAGTGGGACGCCCAGGGCCGGGATGTGCTGGCGTACTTCAACAATGACGGTGGCGGTAATGCCGTCCGCAACGCCCGGGATCTGCTAGATATGCTCGGCTGATGCCTCTGGTGAGCAAGACGGTCGAAGTGGCAGCCGCCGCCGAGTCGATCATGGCGATCGTTGCCGACTTCGAGAGTTACCCGCAGTGGAACGAGGAGATCGAGGGCTGCTGGGTGCTGGCCCGTTACGACGACGGTCGGCCCAGTCAGCTGCGGCTGGACGTGACGGTGCAGGGTCAGGCGGGCACGTTCATCTCCGCGGTGTACTACCCCGGCGAGAACCAGATCTTCACGGTGCTGCAGCAGGGCGACCACTTCGACAAGCAGGAACAGAAGTTCTCGGTGGTGGCCATGGGCCCCACGTCGCTGCTGACCGTCGACCTCGATGTCGAGACCAAGCTGCCGATCCCCAAGCCGATGGTCAAGAAGGTCATCGGTGACACGTTGGACTACCTGGCCGACAACCTCAAGACACGCGCCGAGCAGCTCTCCGCGACCTGACCCTGACCTGGCCCCGCGAACCAGCGCCCACCCTCAGTCCCACAGCCCGGCCTGGTCCAGCCAGGCGATCAGCCGCGACGCGGCGTCGGTGAAATGGCTCTTCGTCAGCATGACAACGGAATTCGCGTCCCGTCGGCGCAGCGCGTCGATCAGCTTCGTGTGCCCGGCGACGCCGCCGGCGCCCCAGGCCTGGTCGGTCGCGAAGACCTGCGGAGGCAGGTAACGCGCGGTGTGCAGCAGGAACCACGCGAGCTTGACCCGTCCGCTGGACTGGTTGAAAGTCCAGTGGAACGCGAGTTCGGCGCGGGCGATCTCATCGGGATCCCGACGTTGCACCGCGGCGGCCAGCCGGTCGTTGAGCCGGGCGAGTTCGTCGATGTCGTGATCGGTGATGCGCTCGGTGGCCGTGGCCGCCAACTCCGCGGCGATCGTCGACTGCAGCCAGAAGATGTCCTCGATATCGGTCCGGGTCAGCGGCACCACCCGATGGCCGCGGTGCGGCTCCACCATGCCCTCGCCGCGCAGCGTGCGCAGCGCCTCGCGTACCGGCGTGATGCTGACCCCCAGGCGCGCGGCGGTCTCGTCGAGACGGATGAACGTGTCGGGCCGCAGCGCACCGGTCATGATCTCGGCGCGCAGCCGGGCCGCCACCTCGTCGGAGAGTTGTTCGCGCCGCACCGTTCCGGTCGGACCGAGGCGGGCGAGGGTGTTCACTTCTGCGGCCCCTCCCGCTGGTTGTGACGAGGGCGCGCAAGAGGTTGTCTTGACGCCGCCGGAGCCATAGTGTGACCGAGGCAACACCATGTTTGATCAAATATCAGCCTCCCGCAACCCTTCGCTTGCGCAGACGATGGAGAGAACGAGACGTTGACCGCGGTTCCCGGCCCGTTTGCATCCGGCCCGTCCGGCCCGGTGACCGAGCAGCCCTACCTGGCACGTCGCCAGAATTGGACCAACCAGCTCGCCCGGCACGCGTTGATGCAGCCCGACAGCACCGCGTTGCGATTCCTGGGCCACACCATTACCTGGCGTGAGCTCGACCGCCGGGTGAGCGCGCTGGCGGCGGCGCTGCACCGGCGGGGCGTCGAGTTCGGCGACCGGGTCCTGATCCTGATGCTCAACCGCACCGAGTTCATCGAGTCGGTCCTGGCGGTCAACAAGCTCGGGGCGATCGCGGTGCCGGTGAACTTCCGGATGACGCCGTCGGAGATCGCCTACCTCGTCTCCGACTGCCAGGCCCGCGTCATGGTCACCGAATCGGTGCTGGCTGCTGTGGCCGTCGGGGTGCGCGAGGTGGACCCGAGCCTGGCCACGCTGATCGTCGCCGGCTCGGACGCCCAGACCGACGATGCCGATCCGGACGATGCCGCCCTACACTACGAGGCGCTGCTCGCCGAGCCGGGGGCCGACGCGCCTGCCGTCGACATCCCGGACGACTCACCAGCGTTGATCATGTACACCTCCGGCACCACGGGCCGCCCCAAGGGTGCGGTGCTCACCCACAAAAATCTCGCCGGGCAGGCGATGACGCACCTGTTCACCAACGGCGCCGACATCAACAACGACATCGGCTTCATCGGGGTGCCGCTGTTCCACATCGCCGGCGTCGGCAACACCATCTTCGGGTTGCTGCTCGGCCGCCCGACGGTGCTCTACCCGTTGGGTGCGTTCGACCCCGGCGAGCTGCTCGACGTCCTGCAGGCCGAACAGGTGACCGGGATCTTCCTGGTGCCCGCCCAGTGGCAGGCGGTGTGCGCCGCCCAGCGCGCCAACCCGCGCACGCTGAAGCTGCGGACGCTGTCCTGGGGTGCCGCGCCGGCGTCGGACACCCTGCTGCGGGACATGTCCCAGACCTTCCCCGGCGCGCAGATCCTGGCCGCCTTCGGCCAGACCGAGATGTCACCGGTCACCTGCATGCTGTTGGGCGAGGACGCACTGCGCAAGCTCGGTTCGGTGGGCAAGGTGATCCCGACCGTGTCCGCGCGGATCGTCGACGAAGACATGAACGACGTCCCGGGGGGACAGGTCGGCGAGATCGTCTACCGGGCACCGACGCTGATGGCGGGCTACTGGAACAACCCCGAGGCCACCGCCGAAGCCTTCGCCGGGGGCTGGTTCCACTCCGGTGACCTGGTACGTCAGGACGACGAGGGTTACATCTGGGTGGTCGACCGTAAAAAGGACATGATCATCTCCGGCGGCGAGAACATCTACTGTGCGGAGGTCGAGAACGTTCTGGCCGCCCACCCGGACATCGTCGAGGTCGCCGTGATCGGCCGCGCCCACCCCCGATGGGGGGAGGTACCGGTTGCTGTGGTCGTCCTGCGGAGTTCGCTGGGAGCGACGAATCGGGACACGACTGGACCGGCGGATCTGGACGAGTTCCTCAGTGGCAGGCTCGCCCGCTACAAACACCCGAAGGCGATCGAAGTGGTCGACGCGCTGCCACGTAACCCTGCCGGCAAGGTTCTCAAGACGGAACTGAGGTCGCGGTTCGGCGGGAAACAATTGATTGGCGCGCGCGAAAGTTCCACTCCGCCAACGGTTTCAACTGGGGCGCGCCGTCAGTGAAAAACGTGATGAACCCACTGCCCGCAGGTCGGTTGCCGCCGCCGGAGTCGGCGGCACCGGTCAGTGACCCGGTGAGGCGCCCGGCTCGGGTACCGTCTGCTGCAGAGGAGAGCAGCTCAACCCGGGTATCTACACTCCGGCTCAGGGACCACCCGGCAGCACTGCGGCATACAGCCCCAGCAGCGGTGAGGTTGTCGGTCCTAACGGTGTCGGGTATCAACGTCAGTAACTCGAGCAAGTCAGGAGACGACGGATGGAAGGAGATGCCGGCACCGGCCAGCCGAACCCACGGACGAGTCGCCAGCACCCTCCCCGAACGAAGAGGTGTCTCGGCCCGATCATTGGCGCGCTGGACGAGATAGCCGCCCACAACCCCGCGACACTCGCACGCTCGAATGAACCGGCGTTGCAGGCGGCCAAGGAGTGCGGGCGGCAACGCATATGCCAGGCACCGCAGCCATGACCGCCAGCCAGTCGAAGATCCGCGAGTGTTCGACGGGCGACTTCGGCGTGCAGGCCGGACTCTTCGCCAGTGTGATCGCCGAGGCCTGCGAGGCGGCCACTGCTACCGTGGCGGTCGACGAACTGCGGGCGGCTGTCGACCGGCACAACGACGACGGAATTGATGTGCTCGTGCCGGTGCGGGTCGAGATCACTGATGCCGACGCCGCCGACCAGCAGCTCGGGTACCGATTGCGGGCGTCGATGCCCGAGGACGAGTGCCAGCACCGAATCGCCAGGCTGGATCAGGACATCTTGTGACGGCCACGCTCGCCATCAAACCGCACTCTACGGCCGACGTCCCGACACGGGACGCGCGGCTGGCATCGTGGGCCGCCCGTGCGGGCGCTTTTGCGGTGGACACCCTGCCCGGTGCCGGGATCGTCACTACGATGGCGCTGCTGGCGCTGGCCACACCCGCGGACAGCTGGGCGCGCTGGGTCTTCACCGCCGTCGCCGCGCTGACCCTGTTCGCGATGGCGGTCAACCGGCTGGTGCTGCCCGTGGCCACCGGATGGACGTTGGGGCGTGCCTTGTTCGGTATCGCCGTGCGCCGCGGTGACGCCGACCTTTCCGTCGGCGTCCTGCGGTTGACCCTGCGGGAGCTCGCTCACCTGCTGGACACACTGGTCCTGCTGGTCGGCTGGCTGTGGCCGCTGTGGGACCGGCGCCGCCGAACGTTCGCCGACCTGCTGGCACGCACCGACGTACCACGCGTCGGGCGTCCGGAACGGAACGTGCGCCGACTCGTCGCGTGGCTCCTGATCGCGGCAGCGGTACTGTGCCTGGCGGCGGTGGGTCTCAATTACGCGGTGATCTACCGCCACGAGCGTGCAGTGGACCAGGCGCGGCTGCAGATCGCAGAGCAGGGACCCCGGATCGTCGAGGAGATGCTCAGCTACGGGGTGGATACCCTGCCTGAGGACTTTGCTCGAGCGCAGACGTTGACCACCGACGAGTACCGGCCGCAGCTGATCGCCCAACAACAGGCCGTGCAAAACGGTGAAGCGACCACGAACGAGTACTGGGCGGTGCGCAGTGCAGTCCTGACCATGCCCGAGGTGACTCCGCAGGAGGGGTCGATGCTGCTGGCGATGCAGGGCCAGCGCGGGACGAATGCCGAGGACCTCAAGTTCATCACCGCCACAGTTCGGGTGGACTTCGACAAGTCGCCGGACGGGCAGTGGAAGGTCGCCAACCTGACCGTGCTGAAGAAGCCTCTGATGAATCAGGCCGGCCAGTGAGCCCGCTTCGCAGGTTCGACGAGTCCGCGGATACCAGAGCCGCGCAACCATTACTGCGTCCTGACTACTTCCACGTCGAGCCCAAACCACCTCGGCGATGGGGGCTGCCGCTGGTGGCCGCCGTGGCCGCCGTTTTGGTGACGGCTGCGGTCGCGGCGAGCAGCTTGATGCTGGTGCGGCACGAGGCCGATCGGCGGGCCGCACTCGACGATGCCGCGGCGCTAGGATATGCGCGCGAGTTCATGACTATGTACATGTCGCTGGACCCATTCAACGCCAACGCCTACGCCGACCGCATCCTCGCGCAGGGTACGGGAGAGTTCGCCAGGATCTTCAAGGAGCGGCTGGACGCCATCTTGATCCAGGTGGCGCGGTCGGAGCCCTCCACCGGGACGGTGCTCGAGGCCGGAGTGGAGCGGTGGCATGACGACGGGAGTGCTGACGTGCTGCTCGCGACGAAGGTCACCTCGACAACGCCAGACGGGAAGTCGACGATCGAGAGCGGAAGCCGCTGGGTCGCAACGACGATCAAGGAGGGACAGCAGTGGAAGATCAGCAACCTCATACAGGTGATCTGACCGCCGAGGACGCCGCTGCGGCCAGCGGCGCCGCGCCCGAGGCTGCGCCGAAGCAGCACCGTCGGGGCATTTTCCGGCGACGTCGGGATCTCGATGCGGCCGGGAAATCCGCAGTGGTGCCGACCGAGACGGACGATCCGGTACCCCGGGACAAGCCGAAGACGCCCGTCGGTAAAGGTGCTCGGGGACCGAGAACCGTCGTGAAACAGCAGGATTCCGGCAGTGCCGCGGTGGGCGGCCCCGCCAAGGATGCCGGCACAGAACCTTCCGAAGTCGGCGAGGCCCCTGCCGAGCAGGTCACGCGCGTTGCGCACCGGCCTGCAGGCAAGCGCCTGATGGTCGCCGCTGTCGCCGCTTCGGTGCTGTTCGTCGGTGGAGGTGCGTTCGCAGGCGCGATGGCACAGCCGTACCTGGCCGAGCGCGCGCTTGTAGACACGAAACTCGACATTGCGCGTACCGCCGCAAAGGCGATCACCACACTGTGGACGTACACGCCTGATGACATGGGCACGCTCGCCGCCCGAGCGTCCCGCTATCTCGGCGGGGACTTCGCCGAGGAGTACCGCCGCTACATCGACGCGATCGTTGAACCCAACAAGCAGGCGCAGGTCACCAACACCACAGAAGTGAAGGGAGCCGCAGTCGAATCCGTTGCGTCGCCTGGAGTCTCGTCCGGGCCCCCCCCGGAGGCGACCGCGCTCGTCTACACCAACTCGGTGGCGACGAGCCCGGTGACCAAGAACATCCCGTCGCTGCGCTACCTGTCCTACCGGCTGACGCTGCAGCGTGACGGTAGTGAGTGGCTAATCACCCGCATGACCACCGTGACATCGTTCGATCTGACGCCGCAGCTGTAGCATCGCCGCGGCTTTTCCGTCGCCGGCTACCCACGCGGTGATCTGGTCTTAGAACCCCGACAGCTGTTCCCACGCCGCGCCGTGGCCATCTGGGCGTACCGCATCGGCGACTGCCCCGATCAACCCGTCGTCGACAGCCTCGACGCCATCGCCGCGGTGCACACCAGCTCCCTGCGCGGTCTCGATGTAACGGCGCACGGTTTGCGGTCCGCTCCGCAACGCGCGGCGATCGTGCGGTAGCCCCGGCAGCCCGGCAACCCGGCAACCCGCAGCACGTCCCTGATCTCGCCATCCTCTGGCAGACGAGAACGCCGGTCTGCCGTCGGGACGACGCTGTCACGCGGAGGCCGGACACCGCGCCCGTTCCTGCGAAGACCGCCCGCAGCATCCGTCCGGAACGTTCAAGCGGTTGCTGACGCACTCAGCAAGCGGCCCCGGAAAGTGCTCGGCTGGAGAACACCGGCGGAAGTGCGAGCCGATCAACAACGCTCGCGATCACGACAAATTGCGACCGTAGGTTGAATCCGCCTTAGCTTAGCCTTGATCCACCGATGAGCTGTCGTGGCTGAGGCTGGAATGGTTTGGTGGTCGCTTGCTGGCTGTGAGCAGGGGGTATCGGCTGGTCTGTCCAGCTTTTCCTGTGCGCTCCGGTCGTGGCCGTTCGGCGGATTGGTCAGGTGGGGGCGGTTGCTGGCGGGCTGAGGCCGATGGTGTTGCGCCACAATCGGAGCCAGTGCGTCGCCCACGGCCAGTGGGCTGGTAGATGCAGGATGGGTCGGCGTTGGGGGCGGGCCAGTCGGGCCGGGATGGTGATGAGGCGTCGGCGCAAGGTGGCGCCGCGAGCCACCGCGTGTGCACCGCCGGCCAGGATGCCGGCGGCGCGCAGCAGGTTGTGGGCGATGGCCGCGCACAGTATCCAGGCAGAGTTCGCATCCAGGCAGAGTTCGCCCCGAAACGTCCCGAGGGCATGTGGGCCAGGGGTCCGTCGATGAGGTCGGCGAACACGGTTTCGATGATCGCGTGGCGGCGGTGAGTGATGTCAGCGACGTCGACGGGTTCGTCGGTGTCGGTGAAGAACGGGTGATATCGCCAGACCGGGAACAGGGCGTCGGGGTATCGGGCGTCTTTGACCCGGCGCACGATCAACCGTGCCGTGATCGGAGTCTTCGTGGAACTGAAAGCGGTGTAAGTGGTTTCGGCGACTTCGGCATCGGAGATCCAGGCACCGGTGTCGGGATCGCGGACCGCGCCGGGCTAGCACACCGGGATCCACGCGGTGTCATTGATGTCGGCGATGGCCGCGACGACTGCGGCGGTCTTGGTCAGCACCAGCGAGAACCGGGCACCGGCGCGGCGGCAGGCGGTGACCACGCTGCTGTTGCCGTAGGCCGAGTCGCCGCGCACCAGGATGCGCCCGGTGACGCCGGCGCCGCGGGCGGTGGCGACGGCTTGGGCGATCATGCGGGCCGCGCCTTTGCCCGAGTTGGTCTTGCCCGCCCGCAGTCGTGCGCCGGTGATCACCGGAGCGCAGTGTTCGGTGCTGATTGTGGTCACCAACGGGGAAAGACCCTTGCGCAGGATCTGCTTGCCGGCGATTTTGGTGTGGCCGTAGCTCGCACCTTGTTTGGCCTGGCCGTAGACCGGGCGCAGCAGTGAGTCGATGTCGATGAACACCCGCCCGTCGGCGCCGGGCCACAGATCGACACGCTCGCACAGAGCGCCCACGTGCTCACTGAGCACCGACTCCAGTTGCCGGGCATGGCCGAAGGTGAACTCCCGCAACAAGGTTCCGATGGTCGACGGGGCGTACACCTCACCGAACAGGGTCTTCATCCCGCCGCTACGAACTACGTCGAGGTCGTCGATGCTGTCCGCGCCGGTGCACATCCCGGCGATCAGCGTGGTCAGCTTCGGCGACGGATTGGCCGCACCGGACTTGATCCGCTCGCAGCTGAACCGAACTTTGTCGGCCAATGACGATGACAGTCCGGTCTGCTCGGCAAGGGCCATCACCGGTACCAGGCCTGCGCACGACACCAGACGCTCATCATCGAAGACCGCCGACGATGCGGCGAACCTATGGGACACTTGCACCGGAAGTGCCTTTCCGAGTTGTGCCGATAAGTGCGTAGAGAACACTCATCATCGCAGCTCAGAGGGCACTTTCCTCATTCCGACACCCCATGACCAGCCAATTAATCGGTGGTCGAGGCTTAGGGCACCGCGATCGGTGTGGAAGACGACCTTCCTGGGCAGCATCCCGCGCATCGTCATCGACAGCGCGGTGCGCAGGTGATCCTCCACGGCCCAGCGCAGAACTCGCCGTGAGCAGCCGTTACGGACCGCGCACAGGTTGGCTAGCTCGCCTTCGTCGGTGGTCAAATAGGTGATCTCCGATGTCCAGACTCTGTCGAATTCGCCGCGGTCAACCCCAGGGCACCCAGTCCTTGTGTCGGTGTACGTCCCGGGAGATCACCGTGGTGACCAGGGTGAAGCCGTGCGCCGTATACCGGATCGGAGGCGTCGTGAAACTGCGCGACCTTCGCGTCGATCGCTGCGCGGCGCTGGCGGGACGGCGACGGCCCGCCGCCTGCGCCGTACGCCACGTGCTGGACCCAGACCGCGATACCCTCTCACAGTGCTACTTCTAACAGTCCGCTCATGCGGATCACCGCGAACTCGGCCTCTTGCGGTTTCCCGACACGGGAACGTCCTCCCCGCAGGGCCAGCAGTCCCGCGATCAGATGTCCACCTCCACGGGTAAACCTCCGGTGCCGTACGCGAGGGGCCTTCAGGGAAGCCTTCGCCGGCGGGTTCCCAGTGCCGTCGGCCGGCAGTGTCCCCAAGGGCACCATCCTCTCCTGCGGCGAGAACGACCAATGCACCGAAGTCGAGGACTTCGTCGTGGGCACCCCCGATCGTCGGCTGCCCCTCATCGACTCGCCCGCAAGACAGGTCAGCCGAGGTTTCTGTAGCGCTCACAGCGTCGGGCAACTCGGCGCGGCACTGTCCCACTTGACCGGAAATCAACGAGCTCTCATCGAGAAGCTGGCCTGGCGCAGTGCCTCACGGCACCGGATTTCTGGACCACGTAGCTGCAGGCTCGGAGTCGATGCGCCGTGCTTTGTTGACGATGTCGACAATTCCTATGCGCCAATGGTTCCGGCAATCTCAGCACGAGACTATCCTGCGACGGAGTCTTCGCTGG
>NZ_JBAUJB010000115.1:0-7705 GCF_049683355.1 Mycobacterium sp. | reverse complement strand
CTGACCGACTCCGGGGCGAAGTCGTCTCCTGCCGGCGTCTGCGGCAGAAAGCCCATCGCGGTCAGGGCGAACACGCACCGCATCGGGATCCCGAGGCTGTCCCCGCCGGCGGTGACGGCGACGACCTCCTGGTCCAGCAGTGACGCAGGCGGTCCGTGGGCGCTGGAATGCTCCTTGGCCAGGCCGACGCCCCGCTGGGCCAGATCCAGGACTGCCCGCGCCGGCACATCGTCGAGGTGAACGAAGCCGGAGTCCGGCGGCAGGACTCCCCGCCAGGCCGAGTCCATCCCGAAGCCCGGGTCGACGTATCCCTCGACGTTCATGGCCGCCAGCCCCGACAGCAGTGCGTCGGCTCCGGCGCACAGGTCCGCAGGCCGCACCCGGCCGCCCACCACCCTGCTGGCCAGCACATCGAACCCGGTGGCGACCCAGGCGACGATCATTCCGTCCGGACGTTCCCGAAACCGGATCACCGCCGCCTCGTCGAGACGCCGCGCGCGCTCGGTGAAGATCAACAGGTCGTCGCGGTTGCTGCTGCCGTCGAGCCACACACCCCGCTCGGTGCCCGTCATCGGGTCCAGCGTTGCAGGTACTGCCGCTGGCGCTCCGAGAGTCGTTGCAGTCGCTGTTCCTCGATGTGCACCGCGGCCAATTGGGTCTCGGCGATGACCGCGGGTTTGGAGTCCCGTGGCGCGCCGACCGAACGCACCTCGTAACCCATCGTGAAGTCCACCGCCCTGACCCGCTTCGACCACATCGTGACCTGTAGCGGGGAATCGACGAGCCGGAGCTGACCCTTGTAGACGATGTTCACCTCGGCGATCAGCAACCCGATCGTGGTGATCTCCTCGCCGAAGGGTTCACGCAGGAACGGGATCCGGGCCTCCTCGAGGAGAGTCACCATCGTGGCGTGGTTGATGTGCTGGTACATGTCGATGTCTGACCAGCGCACATGGACCGGCGCGGTGAACCCGTGCTGGCCCGTCACCCCGTCGAACCCGTTCCGCTGGTCCTCGTCATGCTGCGGATCTGGCGGGCCGCCACCGACAACGTCGCCAGGTCGTGCTCACCGCTCTCGTAGAGCTCGGTCAGCGTGCGCCGGGCGCGTCGGACCCGCGAGCCGTTCGTCAGCTCCCATTCGGCGATCTTCTCCTCGCCATTCTCGTCGGGCTCACCGCCGGCGAGCACATCAAAACACAACGCCCTCAGCGAGCCGTAGATGTCGTCGCGAATCGCCAAGCGCGCCAACGCATGCCACCGGTCTTCCCGGGACAGCCGGGAGACCGCCGTGAGCAGCCCGTCGGTGCCGAAATGGTCCATCAGCGCGAAGTAGGTGTCGGCGACCTCCGCCTGGTCGCGGTCGACGATGTCGGCGATGTCGATCACGTCGAGCAGGCTGAACTGATACAGCCCGGTCGCGACCATGTAGGCCAGATCCTTCGGAACGCCCTGGGAGCTGAACTCCCCGGCCTCGCTGCCGACGATCGCTGCGTCGTCACCGCGCAGCCATTCCGGCATCCGCGGGGTCAGCGCGGCGACCTTCTCCGCGAACCGGTTGATCTCGGCGCCCACCGCCAACGGTTGCGGTCGGTAGTTCAGCAGCCAGCGGGCGGCACGGTCGGTGAGCCGACGCAGGTCGAGTGTCATCCGGTCGGTCACCGCCACCGAAACCCCGGCAGCGTAGGCGTCCCGGATCTGGTCGCGCACCCGGCCGAACCCGAAGATCGCATCGGCGGCGACGTAGCTTCGCATCGCGTCGACCGGCGCCACCCCGACATCCTCGGCGACCCGGTAGGCATACGAGATCCCGGCGGTGTCGACCATGTCGTTGACCAGCATGGTGGCCACGATCTCCCGTCGCAGCTGGTGCGACCGGATCTCGGTGCTGAACTGCTCGCGCAGCGTGGACGGGAAGTACGACGGCAGCCTGGCCGCGAACACCTCCTGGTCGGGCAGGTCGCCGGAGAGCAGATCGTCCTTGAGCGCCAGCTTGACGTGCGCCATCAGGGTCGCCAGCTCCGGAGAGGTCAGACCGATACCGGCCTCGGCGCGACGCCGGATCTCCTTCTCCGACGGCAGGGCCTCCAGTTCGCGGTTGAGCCCGCGCTCCTCCACGAAATCCCGGATCATTCGGGAATGCACCGACAGCAGGCTGGCGGTGTTCGCCCGGCTGGTGCCCATCAGGTCGTTCTGACTCTCGTTGTCGGCCAGCACGAGTCGGCCGACCTCATCGGTCATCGACAGCAGCAGCTCGGAGCGTTCCCCGGGATCCACCTTGCCCGCGGTGACCAGCGAGTCGATCAGGATCTTGATGTTGACCTCGTGATCGGAGCAGTCGACGCCGGCGGAGTTGTCCATCGCGTCGGTGTTGACACGACCTCCGATCAGATCGAACTCGATCCGCCCCAGTGAGGTCACGCCGAGGTTGCCGCCTTCGCCGATCACTTTGGCGCGCACCTGGTTCCCGTTGACCCGCACCGCGTCGTTGGCCCGGTCCCCGACGTCGGCGTCCGCCTCCGACTCGGCCTTGATGTAGGTGCCGATGCCGCCGTTGAACAGCAGATCGGCGGGCGCTTTGAGGATGGCCTTCATCAGAGCCGGCGGTGTCAGCTCCGAGGTTTCGTCCTCGATGCCCAGCGCGGCACGGGCTTCGGAGCTGATCGGGATGGACTTCTGCTGACGGCTGTAGACGCCTCCCCCAGGGCTGATCAGTGAACTGTCGTAGTCCTCCCAACTGGAGCGCGGCAGGTCGAACAGCCGCTTACGTTCCTGCCACGAGGTCGCCGCGTCGGGGTTCGGATCGATGAAGATGTGCCGGTGGTCGAATGCGGCGAGCAGCCGGATGTGCTCGGAGAGCAACATGCCGTTGCCGAACACGTCGCCGCTCATGTCACCGACGCCGACGACGGTGAAATCCTCGGACTGGGTGTCGACACCCATCTCACGGAAATGCCGCTTGACCGACTCCCAGGAGCCCTTGGCGGTGATGCCCATCGCCTTGTGGTCGTAGCCGACGGATCCCCCGGAGGCGAATGCGTCACCCAGCCAGAACCCGTAGGACTGAGCGACCTCGTTGGCGATGTCGGAGAAGGTCGCGGTGCCTTTGTCCGCAGCGACCACCAGATAGGCGTCGTCACCATCGCGCCGGATCACTTCCGACGGTGTGACGATCGCCCCGGTGGCCTTGTCCACGTTGTCGGTGACGTCGAGCAGGCCGGCGATGAACAGCCGGTAGCAGGCCACACCTTCTTCCCGGGTGGCGTCGCGATCAGCTGCCGGATCGCCGGTCAGCTCGGGCGGCTGCTTCACGACGAATCCGCCCTTGGCGCCGACGGGCACGATGACCGCGTTCTTGACGGCCTGCGCCTTCACCAAACCCAGGATCTCGGTGCGGAAATCCTCGCGGCGGTCGGACCAGCGCAGACCACCACGGGCCACGAAGCCGAACCGCAGGTGCACGCCCTCCACCCGGGGTGAGTACACGAAGATCTCGAACTTCGGCCGTGGCAGCGGGAGTTCGTCGATGAGCTCGGGGTTGAGCTTGAACGACAACACGTTTCGCGCGCGAGCCGAGTCCTGTCGGCCGACGAAGTAGTTGGTGCGCAGCGTGGCCTGGATCATCGACGCGAACGCGCGCAGGACCCTGTCGGTGTCCAGACTGACCAGTGCATCGATGTCAGCCGACACCGCGGCGGCGGCGGCCTGGGCATTCCGGTTCGCGGCTCCCCCGTTGGCGTCAGAGGGATCGAACAGTGCCTGGAACAACTCCACTAGCGAGCGTGCGGTTCCGGCGTGGTCGTTGAGGACCGTCGCGATGTGGGTCTGGCTGTACGGGAACCCGGCCTGCCGCAGGTACTTCGCATAGGCGCGCAGCAGAGCGACCTGCTGCCACGTCATCCCGGCCCGCAGCACGAGTTCGTTGAACCGGTCGATCTCGGCATGGCCGTGCCAGATCGCGGTCACGGCGTCGGCGAACCGTTGCGAACTGTCCTCCCGCTCGGGTCCCGCGGGGGCCTCGGGGATTCCGCGGTGCGGGGACACCTTGAACTGGTAGATCCAGACCTGCAGCCCGTCGGGGCGGGTGACCGTGAACGGCCGTTCCTCGAGCACCACCACACCCATGGACTGCAGCATCGGTAGCAGATGGCTCAACGATGCCGAACGCCCGCCGAGATACCAGACGAGGTGGGAGACACCGTCCTCAGCGGTGTCGTCGAGCACCAGCTTGACCGAGTCGTCCTCGAGTTGCTCGATGATCGCGATGTCGTCGAGGGCGTGCAGCGGCGTGATCGCCTGCTTGTACACCTCGGAGAAGGCGTTGGCGTAGTGCTCTGCGGTCGTCTGTTCGATCGCACCGGCCTTGACCGCGCCGAGCAACCGGTCCGCCCAGGTGCGGGCGGCCTCGGTGAGCAGATCCTGCAGCCGGAACTCGTTGGCTTCGGACAGGTCGACGTCGCGCTGACTTGACCCTTCCGGCAGCAGAACAGTGAAATGCACCACCGCCCAAGGTGATTCGCTGACTCGAGCGGCGTAGTCGATGCTGACGCCGCCGAGCTCACGCACCAGGGTCTCCTGCATCTCCAGTCGCACGGCGGTGGTGTAGCGATCGCGCGGCAGATACACCAGGCAGGACACGAAATGCGCGAGACGATCGGCCCGCATGAACAACAGCGTGCGGCGCCGCGATCCGAGTTCGACGACGGCCATCGCCATGTCGAGGAGTTCTCGGGCGCTCAACGCGAACAGCTCGGAGCGGGGAATGGTCTGCATGATGTCGAGCAACAGCTGACCGGGATGGCTGGGGTCGCGGTGGGCCATCGCCAGGGCGTCGTTGACACGGCGGGAGATCAGCGGGATCTCGAGCACGTTGGCGTTCATCGCCGCGACGGTGAACAGGCCCACGAACCTGTGCTCCACCGCGGCCGACGCGTCCCCGCCCCCCGATTGCTCGCGAACCACCACGATCTGCGGATAGGCGCCGTACCGCAGGAAACTCGGTATCGTGGCCTGCGCCAACGCCAACAGGTCGTCATCGGCGGTCAGCTGCGGCAACACTTCCTGACGCAGCCGCAGAACGCCGAGCCGGCTGGACGAATCGACCGTCGCTTCACCATCGCGCACCGGGCAGCGCTGGTAGCCCAGCAGGATGAAATGCCCGTCGGCCAGCCACCGCAACAACGCGGCGACGTCCTTGCGGTCCGGGCTTCGGAAGCGGTGCCCGGCGTCGCTGTGCAGCTCGGCGGCCAGGCTGCGCAGCGTCGCCGCCATGGCGGCTGAATCGAGCGCGACCTGGCGCGCGTCGGCCAGCACCCGAGGCAACAGCCTCTCGGCCTCCGCGAGCGAGGCCCGATCCACCGATTTCGAAAGCTGGATGTGCACCCAGGTCTCGTCGACACCGGCATCGAAGGTGGCCTCCGTCGGAGGCGCGATCTCCAGCAGTTCACCGGCCGCACCGCGCCGGACCCGGAAAACCGGGTTCATGATCGCCTTGTAGGCGACCCCGATGCGGTGCAGCAGCACGGTGACCGAATCCATCAGCATCGTCGCGTTGTCGGTGACGATCTGCAGTGCCGGACCGAAACCGCCTGGGTCGTCGGCAGAGTAAACCGCGACCCGGGTGGTGCCCGGCGGCCGATGACTGCTCAGTCGGTACTGAGCCGCGACCAGCGCCTGGCTTGCCGGGCTCTCCGTCGTGGAGCGGTGCACCGGACCGGTGACGGCGGCCTCCGCCCCGGGAGCACCCCCATGGGGCCCCCGGTAGGTCTCCAGATAGGCGGGCACGAGCCGGTCGATGACCTCGGCAGGTACCGAACCGCCGACTGTGCTGCTGATGGCCCCTGGATTCAACGACATTCGCCGCTCCTGACTCGCACGTACGCACCGACCCTCGTTGGCTGTCACCGACTCCCCTGCGGGAGCCGGTCACGCGATCCGCACGACGAGACTATCCCCGTGTGAGCTTCCGATGGGTCACCCTGTGCGGACGGGCCGCTTCGGCGCCGAGCCGCTCGACCTTGTTCTCCTCATAGCCACCGAAGTTGCCCTCGAACCAGAACCACTTGGCCTCGTTGTCGTCGTCACCCTCCCACGCCAGGATGTGGGTGCAGGTGCGATCGAGGAACCAGCGATCGTGGCTGATGACCACCGCACAGCCGGGGAAGTTGCCCAACGCGTTCTCCAGCGAGCTCAGTGTCTCGACGTCGAGATCGTTGGTCGGCTCGTCGAGCAGGATCAGGTTGCCGCCCTCTTTCAGCGTCAGCGCGAGGTTCAGCCGGTTGCGCTCACCACCGGACAGCACACCGGCGGGTTTCTGCTGGTCGGGGCCTTTGAAGCCGAACGCCGACACGTAAGCCCGCGACGGCATCTCGTTCTGACCCACCTCGATGTAATCGAGGCCGTCGGAGACCACCTCCCACACCGTCTTCTTCGGATCGATGCCGGCCCGGCTCTGGTCCACATAGCTCAACTTGACCGTCTCACCGACCTTGACGATGCCGCTGTCGGGCTGCTCGAGGCCGACGATCGTCTTGAACAACGTGGTCTTGCCGACACCGTTGGGACCGATGACGCCGACGATGCCGTTGCGGGGCAGCGTGAAGGACAGGTCCTTGATCAACGTCCTGCCCTCGAAACCTTTGTCGAGGTGCTCGACCTCGACTACGACGCTTCCCAGACGCGGGCCGGTCGGGATCTGGATCTCCTCGAAATCGAGCTTGCGGGTCTTCTCCGCCTCCGCCGCCATCTCCTCGTAACGCTGCAGGCGGGACTTGCTCTTGGCCTGCCTGGCCTTGGCGCCCGACCTGACCCATTCGAGCTCGTCCTTGAGGCGCTTCTGCAGTTTGACGTCCTTGCGTCCCTGCACGGCGATGCGCTCGGCCTTCTTCTCCAGGTACGTCGAGTAGTTGCCCTCGTAGGGGTAGGCGCGGCCCCGATCGAGCTCGAGGATCCATTCGGCGACGTTGTCGAGGAAGTAGCGATCGTGGGTGACCGCCAGGATCGCGCCCTTGTAATCGGCGAGGTGCTGCTCGAGCCACAGCACGCTCTCGGCGTCGAGGTGGTTCGTCGGTTCGTCGAGCAGCAGCAGATCGGGCTTGGACAACAGCAGCTTGCACAGAGCTACGCGCCGACGCTCACCACCGGAGAGGTGGGTGACCGGCTCTTCCGGTGGCGGGCAACGCAGCGCATCCATCGCCTGCTCGAGCTGCGAGTCGATGTCCCAGGCGTCTGCGGCGTCGAGCTCCTCCTGGAGCTTGCCCATCTCCTCCATCAGTTCGTCGGTGTAATCGGTCGCCATCAGTTCGGCGACCTCGTTGTACCGGTTGAGCTTGCCCTTGATCGCGACGCCGTCCTCGACGTTCTCGCGCACCGACTTGGTCTCGTCGAGCTGGGGCTCCTGCTGCAGGATGCCCACGCTCGCGCCCGGCGCCAGGAACGAGTCGCCGTTGTTGGGCTGGTCCAAGCCGGCCATGATCCGCAAGACGCTCGACTTACCGGCCCCGTTGGGACCGACCACGCCGATCTTCGCGCCTGGAAGGAAGTTCAGGGTGACGTCGTCAAGAATGACCTTGTCGCCGTGCGCCTTGCGGACCTTCCGCATGGTGTAGATGAATTCGGCCATTGCCGTGATGTCGCCTTTCTCGATCTCGGTTCGGTTCCGGGATCATCTGGACCTCTGCGATGGTCGGGCCCCATCCTAGGCGTGGCC
>NZ_JBAUJB010000114.1:0-1962 GCF_049683355.1 Mycobacterium sp. | reverse complement strand
CCGTCGAGCGCGGTGACCAGTTCCGCGCGTTTGGACCTCATCTTCCCGCGCGCCAGCTCGGCCAGCCGCCGCGGGTCGCGTTCGCCGGCGATCAGCGCCTCGATCATGTCCCGCGCCGACATGGTGTCCAGCCGAGACGCCACCACCGACACCTTGATCAACGCGTCTTCGAGCAGCTTTTCCAGCCGCTGCCAGTACCGGGTGCGTTCGTGGGTCAGATCTTCGCGCAGCCGGGTGTAGTCGCGCAGCCGGCGGATCTCGGCCGGCGGCACGAACGACGGGCGCAGCAGGCCCTTCTCGGTCAACTTGGCCAGCCAGACAGCGTCGAGTTTGTCCGTCTTCGGCCGGCCCGGCACATTCTTCACATCCCGGGCGTTGACCAGCTGCACCGACAGCCCCGCGGCCTCCAGCAGGTAGTACCAGATCCGCCAATAGTCCGAGGTGGACTCCACGGTGACCTTCTCGATGCCCGACTCGACCAGTTGCTCACCCAGCTCAGTGACGGCGCCGGTGCGCGCCGGCACCTCCCACACCCGGCTAAACCGGCGCCCGGCCTTCCCCGGCAGTCGTACGCACACCTTGCCCGCCGCCTTGGCCACATCGACCGCGGCGACCCGCTCGATCACCAACTCATGCTCGGCATCCGGAATCACCTCCGGTGCACACTTATCCACCGGCGCCGGCTTCCGCTTCCCTCTATGACTCACTTCACTTGCCCTCCAAACGAATTCGAACCAATCCATCGGGTGGGCCGCCCGGGGGGCTCGGTCAAGGGAACCGAAATTCTGACCGGCGTGCTCGAAGCAACAGTACGTGACCCTTCCAGGTCGGGCCCCGGCACCAAGCTGACTAACGGGCTCCACAGCCCAAGGAAGCGACGGCGTCGGCAGGCGACCCGACCCCATTTTCACGCCTACAAGGCGTCACCAAAAGGGATAGGAAGCTGACTACCAGTGGAAGTACTACGTGACGTAGTTGTACTGCTTCACCTCGTGGGCTTCGCGGTGACGTTCGGGGCATGGGTGGCGGAGGCGGCGGCACGCCGCTTCCGCACCACCCGGGTGATGGACTACGGGTTGCTGCTCTTGTTGCTCACCGGGCTCGCGCTGGCGGCGCCGTGGCCGGCCGGGATCGAGCTGAACTACCCCAAGATCGTGGTCAAGCTGGTGATCCTGGTGGTCCTCGGCGGCCTGCTGGGAATGGGCAACGCCCGGCAGCGCCGCACCGGGGATGCGGTGCCGCGCCCACTCTTCGCCGGTGTCGGGGTGCTGGCATTTCTGGCCGCGGGGGTCGCGGTTCTCTGGTGACCGGCCCGGCTACTGCTCGCCGAGGCCGATCAATTCGGTGACGTGGTGGTCGCGTCCGGCGGTGTAGCCGCCGTCCACGGCGATGGCCTGGCCGCTGACGAAGCTGGCATCGGCCGAGAGCAGGAACGTCGCCACGGCGGCAACCTCCTCGGGGCGGCCGAACCGGCGCAGCTTGTGCTCATGGCGTAGCCCCTCGCGCGGCCCGTTCATACCGGCAAGCCCCATCACGGACTCGAACAACGGGGTCTCGATGAACCCCGGGCACACCGTGTTGGCGCGGATTCCGCTGGGCCCGTAGTCGATCGCGGCGTTCTTGGTCAGCAGCACCACCCCGCCCTTGGACGCGTTGTACGCGCTGCCGCCGGCCGTCCCCTCGAGGCCCTCGACGCTGGACAGTGTCACGATCGAGCCGCGTTCGCCGGCCACCCGGTCCTGGGTCAGCATCTGAGACAGCGCGGCACGCATCACCACGAAGGTGCCCTTGAGGTTGACGTCGACGACACGATCCCATTCCTCGTCGGGCAGCAGGTGGATCGGGCCGCCGCCTCCCACGCCCGCCGAATGGACCACGCCGTCGAGGCGGCCCGCTGCCTCGACCACCGCGTCGACCGCGCGCTGCACGGCGACGGGGTCGAGGACGTCGGCGCGATGGAAG
>NZ_JBAUJB010000113.1:0-7443 GCF_049683355.1 Mycobacterium sp. | reverse complement strand
CGCAGGCCTCGATCGCGCCGCCGGAGTCCAGGTAGGCGTCCAGCGTCTCCATCAGTGCCGGACCGGCGTCCGAGAGCGGCCGCATCACCTCGGCTTCCAGCGCAACCGCTGCTGTGGCATCACCCAGCAGTGCCCGCTCGGGCAGCAACTCGCGGGCCGCCACCGGCCGCGGCGCCCCCGCCCAGCCGGCCACCGCGTTCATCCCGGCGATCGCCTCGGTGGCGCTGCGGTGCGCCGCGCCCAGCGTCGGCGCGGTCGGCCCGACCACCACCGGCCCGTCGTCGAAGACCTTCATCAACTCCGAGAGGAAGCGATCGGTCGGTGACAGTCCGCCGGAGACGATGGTGACCAGCCAGGTGCCGTGGACGTCGGACAGGGCGGCCCGGCCGTTGCGCTTGGCCACGTCGTGGACATCGTCGCTGGCGAAGTCCGTCCGACCGGGTTGCGGCGTCCCGACCAGGACGGTCGCGGGCGCGGTGGCGTCCCAGTTCAGCGCGGCGGCCTGGGACTGCAACTCCGGGCCGAGGTCGCCGCGGACGACCGCATCGACCAGGTTGGCCTCCATCCGGGTGTCCCATGCGCCGCGGGCCTCGGCCTGGTCGGCGTACGCGGTGGCAGCGGCGAACGCCAGGTCCCGGCTGTAGCGCAGGATGCCCGCGGTCAGCGCGGTCAGTTGCTCCTCGGAGCGCGCCAGCAGCGGCACCACTTCCTCGAAGAACTCCATCGTGATGCGCACCATCTCGACGGACTGTCGCAGCGCGATACGCCGGCGCAGATCCTGGGGCACCACCTCGAACGCCTGCGCCGTGTAGCTCACGTCGCTCTGCGGATTGCGCATCCACTCGACGAAGTTGACGATCGCGGTCTGCACCACCAGCTGGACACTGGCCCGTTGCGAGGCCTCCAGGTCGGCGAAGAACGGCAGCCGTTCCTCCATGTAGTGCACGGCTTCGGTGGCCAACCGGCCGGAGTACTGCTTGAGCCGGCGCAGCGCCGACTCGGGAACGTTCTCCAGCACTTCGACCGTCGATCGCGGCGGGATGAACCGATTGTTGTCGGTCATCCCTAAAATCTACGCCTGTTTTTGGCGAATCCCTCCAAGGATCTTGGTGTCAGGCCACGCTGGTGCCGAATGTCGTCGCCTACGCGACTCCCCGGCCGAATGTCGTCGCCTACGCGACTCCCCGGCCGAATGTCGTCGCCTACGCGACTCCGGGGTCCGACGTCTGCTCCGGTGCCGCCATCACATCGTCGATCTCGTACTTCTTCGCGGCCTCGACCGCCGCCGACATGTCGATGTTGCCGTCGCGGGCCAGGCCTTCCAGCACTGCCACGACGATCGACTCGGCGTCGGTGTTGAAGTAACGGCGCGCGGCGGGTCGGGTGTCGGAGAAGCCGAAACCGTCGGTGCCGAGGGTGACGTAGGTGCCGGGCACCCAGGGCCTGATCTGTTCGGGCACCGCACGCATCCAGTCCGAGACCGCCACCACCGGGCCGGCCGCCTCGGCAAGCGCCTTGGTGACATACGGCGTACCGGGCTCGCGGTCGGGATGGCGCAGTCGCTCCTTCTCGATCGCCACGCCGTCGCGGTTGAGCTCGTTCCAGCTCGTCACCGACCACACGTCGGCGGCGACGTCCCATTCCGCGGCGAGCATCTCGGCGGCCTTCAGCGCCGAGGGCATCGCCACGCCGGACACCAGGATCTGCGCCGCATGGGACTTCTTCTCCGGCGCCTGCTGGTAGCTGTAGATGCCGCGCAGCAGCCCGTCGACATCGAGTCCTTCCGGCTCGGGCGGCTGGGAGTAGGGCTCGTTGTAGATAGTGATGTAGAAGTACACGTTCTCGGGGTTCTTGCCGTACATCCGGTCCAGGCCGCTTTCGATGATGTAGGCGATCTCGTAGGCGAACGCGGGGTCGTAGGCCACTGCGGCCGGGTTGGTGGACGCCAGCAGCAGCGAGTGGCCGTCGGCGTGCTGCAGTCCCTCGCCGACGAGCGTGGTGCGGCCCGCGGTGGCGCCCAGGACGAACCCGCGCGCCATCTGGTCGGCGGCCGCCCAGAAGCTATCGCCGGTGCGCTGGAACCCGAACATCGAGTAGAAGATGTAGATCGGGATCATCGGCTCGTTATGGGTGGCATACGACGAGCCCGCGGCGATGAAGGTGCCCATCGACCCGGCCTCGTTGATGCCCTCGTGCAGGATCTGCCCGATGTCGCTTTCCTTGTAGGCCAGCATCAGTTCGGCGTCCACCGAGGTGTACAGCTGCCCGTTGCGGTTGTAGATCTTCAGGCTCGGGAACCACGAGTCCATGCCGAAGGTGCGTGCCTCGTCGGGGATGATCGGCACGATCCGGTCCCCGATGTTCTTGTCGCGCAGGATCTCCTTGAACGTGCGGACCGTCGCCATGGTGGTGGCGACCTCCTGTTTGCCCGAACCCTTCTTCAACGCCTTGTAGGCGTCGCGGGCGGGAAGGGTCAGGGGCTTGGACTTGGTGCGCCGCTCGGGCAGGAACCCGCCCAGCGCTCGCCGGCGATCGAGCAGGTACCGGATCTCCGGCGCCTCCGGCCCGGGGTGGTAGTACGGCGGCAGATAGGGGTCGGCCTCGAGCTTCTCGTCGCTGACCGGGATGCGCTGGGCGTCGCGGAAGTTCTTCAGATCCTCCAGCGCCAGCTTCTTCATCTGGTGGGTGGCGTTGCGGCCCTCGAAATGCGAGCCCAGCGAGTATCCCTTGATCGTCTTGGCCAGGATCACCGTCGGCTGGCCCTTGTGCTCCATCGCGGCGTGGTAGGCGGCGTAGACCTTGCGGTAGTCGTGACCGCCGCGCTTGAGGTTCCAGATCTCGGTGTCCGACATCGGCTCGACCAGCGCCTTGGTCCGCGGGTCACGTCCGAAGAAGTGGTCGCGGACGTAGCCGCCGTCGTTGGCCTTGTACGTCTGGTAGTCCCCGTCCGGGGTGGTGTTCATCAGGTTGACCAGCGCGCCGTCACGGTCGGCGTGCAGCAGCGCATCCCACTCGCGGCCCCACACCACCTTGATCACGTTCCAGCCGGCACCGCGGAAAAACGACTCCAACTCCTGGATGATCTTGCCGTTGCCGCGTACCGGGCCGTCGAGACGCTGCAGGTTGCAGTTGACGACGAAGGTCAGGTTGTCCAGGCCTTCGAGCGCCGCGACGTGGGTCAGGCCGCGGCTTTCCGGCTCGTCCATCTCGCCGTCGCCCAGGAACGCCCACACATGCTGGTTGGAGGTGTCCTTGATGCCGCGGTCGTGCAGATAATGGTTGAACCGGGCCTGATAGATGGCGTTCATTGGGCCCAGGCCCATCGACACCGTGGGGAACTCCCAGAAATCGGGCATCAGGCGCGGGTGCGGATAGGACGGGATACCACCGCCGGGGTGGCTGTGCTCCTGCCGGAAACCGTCGAGTTGATCGGCGCTGAGTCTTCCTTCCAGGAACGCCCGGGCGTAGATGCCCGGCGACGCGTGGCCCTGGATGAAGATCTGATCTCCGCCGCCGGGGTGCGACTTGCCGCGGAAGAAGTGGTTGAACCCCACCTCGTAGAGCGCCGCTGAGGACGCGTAGGTCGAAATATGGCCACCGACACCGACTCCGGGACGCTGAGCCCGGTGCACCATGATCGCGGCGTTCCAGCGGATCCAGGCGCGATAGCGGCGTTCGACGTCCTCGTCTCCGGGGAACCACGGCTCCAGCTCGGTCGGGATGGTGTTGACGTAGTCGGTGGAGGTCAACGCCGGGATGGCGACGCGCTGCTCTCCGGCGCGCTCGAGCAACCGCAGCATCAGGTAGCGGGCGCGGGCGGGCCCGGACCGGTCGAGAAGGTCGTCGAAGGACTCGAGCCACTCGCCGGTCTCTTCGGGATCGATGTCCGGCAGATACGACGCGACACCTTCCCGGATGACCCGAACCCGGTCGGGTTCGCTTGCGCTGCTGGAGTTTTGGGCCAGATCCTGGCGCACGAACTCGGTGGTCAACTTCCGCTCCTTGTTAGGCGGGGTAAATGTGCGCGATCCGCGAAGTGGGTTTGCCTCGCTTCTCGCGCCCGGATGGTCCCATCCTCGTCCAATCCTGCCCCATCCGCGCCGAAGGGGTGGCGGGAGTGCGGGGAACCATCGATCGGCACCCGAACGTGCGTGTGGACCGACAGGTGAACCGGTAACGTCTGCACGGTGCTGATGGGTTGGCTGAGCGCGCCCCGTGCCCGGGTCGCCGGCTTCGTCACCGGCACCATGGCGGCGCTGGCGATGATCATCGTCGGCTGCACCAGCGTCACCGACGGCGACGCCGCGGTGGCCGAGGGTGAGGCTCCCCTGTACCGGGCATCGGTGTCGGCCTCGCTGGAGGAGTCGGCGGCCAGCTCGAGCGCCCGCGAGGCCGAACGCCAGCAGACCTTGACCACCGAGGCGATCCAGACCTCGTGCGAGGCGATGAGCTCGAGCAGTGCCGATGCCATCGGCGCCGTCAACACCTACGTCGCCGCCTTCAACTCCAACCCCGCCGACATCGCTCGCACCGCCGGTCCCGCGGTGGACGCGCTGAACCTCAGCGCCGACCTGGTCGGGGGCACCCTGTCCGACCTGTTGCCTCCCGAACTGCGGGACGCGCTCAACGGCTGGGTGGATGCCGCGCGGGCGGTCGCGACCGCCATCGTGGGCAATTACGGGACCGAGGAATTCAACTCCGCGATCACCCGGCTGAACGACTCCAAGACCGTCGCGCTGGACCGATGCGACGCGGCATACCGATGAAACCTGCCATCACACGTCCGCAGTCGCAGCAGGCCGTGCGACGATAGGGCGAGACAAACATGACACAGCGCACAATGAGCGAGTTGGCTGAAGGAGGACTGAAGGTGGTCTCGGCGGGTGACCCCCCGAACTACGCCCAGAGACTGGGCATAGAAAAAGATCAGGTCGTGCAGGAACTGGGCTGGGACGAGGACACCGACGACGACATCCGGTTCGCCATCGAGGATGCGTGCGGCGCAGACCTGCTCGACGAGGACTCCGACGAAGTCATCGACGTGGTGCTCCTGTGGTGGCGTGACGGGGACGGCGACCTCGTCGACACGCTGATGGATGCGATCACCCCGCTTGCCGACGACGGCGTCATCTGGGTCGTCACTCCCAAGACCGGCAAGGCCGGGCACGTGCAGCCGGCCGAGATCGCGGAGTCGGCACCGACTGCGGGACTGATGCAGACATCGTCGGCGAACCTGGGGGACTGGTCCGCCAGTCGTCTGGTGCAGCCGAAGGCAAACGCCATCACCAAGCAGCGGTAGCGCGTGCTTGGAGTCGGCGACGACGCACCGGACTTCACGCTCAAGGATCAGAACAACCAGCCGGTGACGCTCAGCTCACTTCGTGGTGCCAAGAACGTGCTGCTGGTCTTCTTCCCGCTCGCGTTCACCAGCATCTGTGCGCGCGAGCTGGACGAGATCCGCGATCACCCGGACGATTTCGTCAACGACGAGACCACCACGCTGGCCATCTCCGTGGGACCGCCGCCGACACACAAGGTGTGGGCGGCCCAGCGCGGCTTCACGTTCCCGGTGCTGGCCGACTTCTGGCCGCACGGCGCGGTCAGCCAGGCCTATCGCGTGTTCAACGACGACAGTGGGTTCGCCAACCGGGGGACCTTCGCGGTGGACCGCTCGGGAGTCATCCGCTTCGCCGAATGCAAGCAGCCCGGCGAGATGCGCGACCGCGCCGTGTGGTCACATGCGCTGGCCGCGCTGTGACCGGGCTGAGAGAATTTCCGGTGGCAGGTGTGGTGCGTGTACCCTGCCCGGGATCGGGCGCGTAGCTCAGTGGTAGAGCTCTGGTTTTACACACCAGCGGTCGGCGGTTCGATACCGTCCGCGCCCACCGATGTTCATCCATGGTCAGTGATCAGATGCCGACGACGCGGACCAGCTTCTCGAGGCTGGCGAAATCGTCTGCATTCCTGGTGTAGAGCGCGAGTCGGTTCGCGTGGGCGGTAGCCGCGATCAACAGATCCGCAAATCGGCTCCGTGGTTTTCTCCCTCTGCCGACGACCGCTGCGACGATCAGCCCGTAGCTGCGTGCTGCAGCGCCGTCGAAGGGCAGGGGTTCGAGTCGCGAGTCGACCTCCTGCAAGCGGTTCTGTCGTTTCGCAGCCTCGATGGGCGTCGCGGCGAGTAGCGGGCCTGCAGCCAACTCGGCCGCTGTGATCGCCGAAATCGCTATCTCATCCGGAAGGGCGGCAACGACGATCGGATCGTGCCAGTCGATGACCACCGAGGTGTCGATCAAGCCTGCCGCCACCTAGATGCCTTGATCGATCATCGTGTCGAGATCCTCACGGAACCGTTGGTGGTCGATCCGCACAGCACCGCGGGCCAGATCCTCGACTTCGTCACGACCGATGAACGTTCGCCGCCCCGGCCGAATCGGGCGGAGTTCCGCTACCGGCTCACCATTGCGGGTCACGACGAAGGTCTCGCCGGCCGCGACGGCATCGATCACCTTCGCGTTTTCGTTGCGGAGGTCACGCTGCGGGATCGACCGAGCCACAGGGCAAGCGTAGCAAGATGTGCTACGTCGCGCTACACAGTCGTGGCCTGAGAAGTTCGATTTCAGCAGCAGCCCGGCGCGCTGCGCTCGGCCAGGTGTGCATGCTGGGCGTTGTCGGCACCGCCGACGGCGGTGAGGAACTCCTCGAGGTCGACCCGACGCCCACCCAGCCACGTTCCGCCTACCCGCACCGCGTCGATCAGCTCGGCCGGCTTCACGGTCCACGGATCGGCGGTCAGCGCGACGAAGTCGGCCAGCTTGCCCGGCGTGATCGACCCGATCAGGTGCTCCCGACGCAGCGTGCGGGCCGCGTCGATGGTTTGGGCGCGCCACGCCTGATCCAGCGAGATCGCCTGATCGGCGCCGTGCACGGTGCCGTTGCGGGTGCGCCGGGTGACCGCGGTGGCGATGTTGATGACCGGTAGGGGCGGCGACACCGATCCGTCGTTGTGCAGCGACACGCACGCCCCCGAGGCGACGGCGTCGGCGAACGCAGCCCAGCGGGCGCCGTGCTCGGTGTCGAACATCGCGCCGTCGAGCAGTTCTCCCCAGTAGTAGTACTGGAACGGCGCCAACGACACGTGCACCCCCAGCCGGGCGGCCCGGTCGAAGTGTGCGCGGGTGCCGGCGCCGCAGTGCTCCAGCCGCCAGCGATGGTCGGTTCCCATCAGGGAGTGCCGGTGCAGCGCGTTCTCGTAGGCGTCCAGCGCGAGGTCCAGGGCCAGATCGCCGTTGGCGTGGAACGCCATCTGCCAGCCCTTCGGTGCGGCGTGGTCGAGGATCTCGTCGAGCTGCGCGCGCGAGTAGTTCATCGACTTGGCACCACCCGCGGTGGCCGGGTCGATCCCGGCCGTGCGGGTGGCCTCGGTGTCCAGGTAGGGAAACGAGA
>NZ_JBAUJB010000112.1:0-21291 GCF_049683355.1 Mycobacterium sp. | reverse complement strand
GCGGCAGGGAAACGCCCGGACCCATCCCGAACCCGGAAGCTAAGCCTGCCAGCGCCGATGATACTACCCACACGGGTGGAAAAGTAGGACACCGCCGAACACCCTTTTAAGCCCTTTGCCCCCCAATTACGATTGGGGGGCAAAGGCATTTAAAGACGGCATTCAAAGACAAAAACTGGAACCCATCGATTTCGGTCAATTGTGAGCCGGTCGTACTTGGCCGTATCCTTTGCACGACGACAAAACGAGGACGAACAAGCAGGAAGGGCCTACGTGCCCAACGAGACCCAGGGCGGCGGCGAACGGCACACTCAGCGC
Source organism: Mycobacterium sp. (assembly GCF_049683355.1). Taxonomy (GTDB): domain Bacteria; phylum Actinomycetota; class Actinomycetes; order Mycobacteriales; family Mycobacteriaceae; genus Mycobacterium. The sequence continues at coordinate 20,973 of NZ_JBAUJB010000112.1, read as the reverse complement.
GGCTCGAGCGCCGGCGGCCAGCGACCGGGCCGTGATCAGCGATCGGCGCCGCGCGTCTCCGGATCGCAGCGCGCCCGTCGTGCCCAACCCCGACCGACAGCTGATTCGGCCCGCGACGCCGGTCCGCCGATTCCCGCCGAGATCGACGCCAAACAACTCTCGCCGGAGATCCGCGGTGAGCTCACCACGCTCGACCGCGGGACTGCAGACGTCATCGCCCGTCACCTGGTGGCCGCCGGGGAACTCCTCGACGACGATCCCGAAGCCGCCCTCGAACACGCCCGCGCCGCCCGGGCACGCGCCGGCCGGATCGCCGCGATCCGCGAGGCGGTCGGCATCGCGGCCTACCACTGCGGCGACTGGGCACAAGCACTGGCCGAACTGCGGGCAGCACGCAGAATGGGCAGCCGTTCGCCGCTGCTGGCTCTGATCGCCGACTGTGAGCGCGGTATCGGTCGACCCGAACGCGCGATCGAACTCGCCCGCGGCGCGGAAGCCATCCAACTCAGCGGCGACGACGCCGACGAACTACGGATCGTGGTGGCCGGCGCCCGCTCCGACATGGGCCAGCACGAGCAGGCGCTGGCCATTCTGGCCTCGCCGGCACTGGATCCGTCGCAGACCGGCCAGACCGCTGCCCGGCTGTTCTACACCTACGCCGAGACGCTGCTGAACCTGGGGCGTGCGCAGGAGGCGTTGGAATGGTTCCTCAACGCTGCCCGTGCCGACGTCGAAGGGGTCACCGACGCCGAAGAGCGGATCACGGAGCTGTCCTGAGGTGAGCACTCTTGCGCAGCAGCATGATTGCCTGCTGCTTGATCTCGACGGCACGGTGTTCCGCGGTCACCAGCCGACGCCGGGTGCAGTGGAGACCCTGGCCGTTGTCGAGTCACGGATCCTGTATGTCACCAACAACGCCTCCCGCGGGGCCGCTCAGGTCGCCGAGCACCTTCGCGAGCTGGGTTTCACCGCGCAACCCGACGACGTCGTCACCAGCGCCCAGAGTGCCGCACGCATGCTCGCCGACCAGTTGCCGGCCGGGGCGAAGGTTCTGATCGTCGGCACCGAAGCGCTGGCTGCCGAGGTCACCGATGTGGGCCTGGCGCCGGTGCGGCAGTGGTCGGACGACCCGGTGGCCGTGGTCCAGGGGCACTCCCAGGCGACCGGCTGGGCCGACCTCGCCGAGGCGGGACTGGCGATCAGATCCGGGGCTCTGTGGATCGCCGCCAACGTGGACAAGACGCTGCCCTCGGAACGCGGCCTGCTGCCGGGCAACGGCTCGATGGTGGCTGCGCTGCGCACTGCCACCGACCGGGAACCCCAGGTCGCCGGCAAGCCGTCTCCGGTCCTGATGGCAGATGCGCTGTCCCGCGGCGACTTTCACACCCCACTGGTGGTCGGTGACCGTCTCGACACCGACATCGCCGGTGCCATCGCCGCGGAACTGCCCAGCCTGATGGTGGTGTGCGGGGTGAACACCGCTGAGGACGCGATCTGGGCGATCCCGGCGCAGCGGCCGGACTACATCGCCAAAGACCTCCGTGCCCTCACCGCGGACTCGACCACGTTGCGCGTCGGGCCGCACCCGGGATGGCACGTCGAGATCGACGCCGGCATGGTCACGGTGCGGGCCACCGACCAGGATCCCGGCGATGCGCTGTCGGTGATCCGGGTGATCGCCGATGCCGTCTGGAACGCCGACACCGGCCGCCCGGCGACGATCTCGGCCGGTGACGACACGGCGCGACTGGCCCTGCAGCGCTGGTCGCTGGTCCCGGCCGCCGACGGCAGCGGTGCGCTAGCGTGAACACCGACATGACCGACGATCCCGACGCGATTCGCGCCCAGGTGGCCGAACTCCTGGGCGAGCAGGCCGAGGTGGGCGAAGCCGACCTCGACGCCGTTGCTGCGCGCCTGGAGGAGGCGCACGAACTCCTGCTGCAGGCGTTGGAATCGGTCGAGAAGGGCTGATCCGCGTGACGCGGCGCGCTCGTGTGGACGCCGAGCTGGTACGACGCGGTCTGGCGCGCTCGCGCCAGCAGGCCGCGGAACTGATCGGCGCGGGCCGCGTCAGCATCGACGGGATGCCCGCGGCCAAGCCGGCCACCTCCATCGCGCTGAGCGCCAACCTGACCGTCGTGGACCTCGGTGAGCAGTCGTGGGTGTCCCGCGGAGCGCACAAGCTGCTCGGCGCCCTCGAGGCCTTCGGCATCCGGGTCGACGGCCGGCGGTGTCTGGACGCGGGTGCGTCTACCGGCGGGTTCACCGAGGTGCTGCTCGGCCGCGGGGCCGCTGAGGTGGTCGCCGTCGACGTCGGTTACGGGCAGCTCGCCTGGGCGCTGCGTACCGATCCGAGGGTGACGGTCATGGAACGCACCAACGTGCGTGACCTCACCGCCGACGCGCTCGGTGGGCCGGTGGACCTCGTCGTCGCCGACCTGTCGTTCATCTCGCTGGCGACCGTGCTTCCGGCGCTGACCGCATGCGCCTCCCCGGGCGCCGATATCGTTCCCATGGTGAAGCCACAGTTCGAGGTCGGTAAGTCCCGGGTGGGCGCCGGCGGGGTGGTGGCCGACCCGGCGCTGCGTGCCGACGCGGTGCGCTCGGTGGCCCGCCGCGCCGCTGAACTGCGCTGGCACACCGTCGCCGTCGCCGCCAGCCCGTTGCCCGGGCCGGCCGGCAACGTCGAGTATTTCCTGCACTTGCGTGCCGAAACCGACCGAGCGCTGCGGGCGGATTCGCTTGACGGCGCGATCCGGCAGGCCGTCGAAGAGGGGCCGCAATGACGCACGAACGTACCATTCTGCTTGTCGTGCACACCGGCCGCGAGGAAGCCACCGAGGTGGCGCGCCGCGTCGAGAAAGTGCTGGGCGACAACGGAATCGCGCTGCGAGTACTCTCCGCCGAGGCGGTCGACCGCGGCCCCGTCCACCTCGCGCCCGACGACATGCGGGCCCTCGGGGTGGAGATCGAGGTCGTCGATGCGGACCCTCTGGCCGCCGAAGGCTGCGAACTGGTGCTCGTACTCGGTGGCGACGGTACGTTCCTGCGGGCCGCCGACCTCGCCCGCAACGTCGAGATTCCGGTGCTCGGGGTGAATCTGGGCAGGATCGGTTTCCTCGCCGAGGCCGAAGCGGACTCCATAGACTCGGTTCTCGAACGCGTCATCGCACGTGACTACGTGGTCGAGGACCGTATGACGCTGGACGTGGCGATCCGGGCCGGGGGAGAACTCCTCGACCGCGGTTGGGCACTCAACGAAGCCAGCCTGGAGAAGGGTCCGCGGCTGGGGGTGCTCGGCGTCGTCCTCGAGGTGGACAGGCGGCCGGTTTCGGCGTTCGGGTGCGACGGCGTGCTGGTGTCCACCCCGACCGGGTCGACGGCGTATGCGTTCTCGGCCGGTGGCCCGGTGTTGTGGCCAGACCTGGAGGCGATCCTGGTGGTGCCCAACAACGCCCACGCGCTGTTCGCCCGGCCGATGGTGACCAGCCCGGAGGCCTCGATCGCGATCGAGATCGAGGCGGACGGCCATGATGCGTTGGTCTTCTGCGACGGCCGCCGCGAGATGGTCCTGCCGGCAGGGGGCAGGCTCGAGGTGACCCGGTGCGGCACGCCGCTGCGCTGGGCGCGGCTGGACAGCGCGCCCTTCACCGATCGGCTGGTGCGCAAATTCAGGTTGCCGGTCACCGGGTGGCGCGGACCGTAGTGCTCTCCGAGATCCACATCGAATCGCTGGGCGCCATCAGCGCTGCGACCGCCGAGTTCGACGGTGGGCTGACCGTGCTCACCGGCGAAACCGGTGCGGGCAAGACCATGGTGGTGAGCGGGCTGCATCTGCTCGGCGGTGCCCGCGCCGATCCCACGAAGGTGCGCTCGGGCGCGGCCCGGGCGGTGGTGGAGGGTCGGTTCGTCACCGATGACCTCGGCGATGCGGTGACCACGAAGGTCGACGAGATCCTGGACTCCTCGGGGGCCGAGCGCGACGACGACCGCAGCGTCATCGCCGCGCGTTCGGTCAGCCGCCACGGGCCATCGAGGGCGTACCTCGGCGGCCGCAGCGTGCCCGCCAAGTCGCTGAGCGGATTCACCAACGAGTTGCTGACGCTGCACGGACAGAACGATCAGCTGCGGCTGATGCGGCCCGACCAGCAGCGCGCCGCGCTGGACCGCTACGCCGACGTCACCCGGCAACTGCACCGGTATCGCGCCGTTCGTGACCAATGGCTCGCCGCCAGGCGCGACCTCGACGACCGTCGTCGCCGCGCCCGCGAGCTGACCCTGGAGGCCGACCGGCTGCACTTCGCGCTGAACGAGATCGACGTCGTGGCCCCCCAGCCCGGCGAGGACGACGCCCTGGTCGGTGACATCCGCCGGCTATCGGAACTGGACTCGTTGCGCGAGGCGGTGCAGACGGCCCACGCGGCGCTGTCCGGCGCCGTCGACGAGGGGCCGGCCGACGGCTTCTCCGCCGCGGCCGCGGTCGGGCAGGCGCGCACGGCGCTGGAGGGCACCGACGACACCGCGTTGGCGGCGCTGTCCGAACAACTCGGCGCGGCCCTGACGGTGCTCGTCGACGTATCCGCCGAGCTCAGTCACTTCCTGTCCGAATTGCCCACTGATGCAAGCTCATTGGAGACCAAGCTGGCACGCCAGGCTGAGCTGCGGACGTTGACGCGCAAGTACGCCGCCGACATCGACGGCGTGCTGGCCTGGGCGCAGGAGTCGCGGGAGCGGCTGGCCCAGCTCGACGTGTCCGAAGAGACCCTCGCAGAGCTGGAGCGCCGCGTCGATGGGCTGCGGGCCAAGGTCGTCGACGCCGCCCAGGAGCTGACGAAGGTTCGGGTCAAGGCGGCCAAGGGGCTGTCCAAGGCCGTCACCGTGGAACTGGCCGGGCTGGCGATGGTCGGTGCGGACTTCACCATCACCGTCGGTCCGCTCGAAGCGCGTGCCGACGACACCGCCCCGCTACCGCTGCCGTCGGGGACCACCGTGCACGCCGGCCGCGACGGTGTGGACGCCGTCGAGTTCGGTTTCGCCGCGCACCGCGACACCGACCTGCTGCCGCTGAACAAGAGCGCCTCCGGCGGTGAGCTCTCCCGGGTGATGCTGGCGCTCGAGGTGGTGCTGGCCGCCTCGACCGAGGGCACCACGATGGTCTTCGACGAGGTCGACGCCGGCGTGGGTGGGCGTGCCGCCGTCCAGATCGGCCGGCGGCTGGCCCGGCTGGCCCGCACCCACCAGGTCATCGTCGTGACCCACCTGCCGCAGGTCGCCGCCTACGCCGACGTGCATCTGGTCGTCGAGGGGGATGTCGGCACCAAGGGCGACCGCGCAAAATCCAGCGGGGTGCGCCGCCTCGACGACGACAGTCGCGTCGCCGAACTGGCCCGGATGCTGGCCGGGCTGGGGGAGTCCGACAGTGGCCGAGCGCACGCCCGCGAGCTTCTCGACGCCGCCCGGGGAGAGCGCGAGCAGGTCTCCTAGCCGTGTGACGGATGTGAAAAGAAGTAACTAATGGGGCTGATGTTACGGCGCGCCTCCAACGCATAACTGGCCTTCCTGGACAGAATCCCCCCATGAAGATGTCTGCGTTGCTGTCCCGTAATGCCAGCTCACGGCCGGGGATCACCGGCACCGCCCGAGTTGACCGTGACATCGACCGGCTGCTGCGGCGCGTCTCACCCGGCGACATCGTCGTCATCGACGCTCAGGATCTGGATCGGATCACCGCGGACGCGCTCGTCGAGGCGAACGTCGCAGCAGTGGTCAACGCCTCGGCGTCGATCTCGGGCCGCTACCCCAACCTCGGACCCGAGGTGCTCGTCGTCAACGGCATCATGCTGGTCGACAACACCGGCCCGGAGGTCTTCAAGAAGGTCAAGGACGGCGCCCGCATCCGGATCAACGAGGGGGGCGTGTACTCCGGTGACCGCCGGCTGATCCTCGGCACCGAACGCACCGACGCCGAGATCCACGAGCTGATGCAGGAAGCCAAGGGCGGTCTGGTCGCGCACCTGGAAGCCTTCGCCGGTAACACCATCGAGTTCATCCGCAGCGAGAGCCCGCTGCTGATCGACGGCATCGGCATCCCCGACATCGACGTCGACATGAACGGCCGGCACGTGGTGATCGTCGCCGAGGAGGACCACGCCGCAGCCGACCTCAAGGCGCTCAAACCCTTCATCAAGGAGTATCAGCCGGTGCTCGTCGGTGTCGGGACCGGCGCGGACATCCTGCGCAAGGCGGGCTACCGCCCGCAGCTGATCGTGGGCGACCCGGACAAGATCAGCACCGAGGTGCTGCGGTGCGGCGCTCAGGTGGTGTTGCCCGCCGACGCCGACGGGCACGCCGCAGGACTGGAGCGGATCCAGGACCTCGGCGTGGGCGCGATGACCTTCCCCGCCGCCGGCTCGGCGGCCGATCTGTCGCTGTTGCTGTGCGACCATCACGGCGCCTCGCTGATCGTCACCGTCGGCCACACCGCCAGCATCGAGGAGTTCTTCGACCGGACCCGGCAGCGCAGCAACCCCTCGACGTTTTTGACCCGACTGAAGGTCGGCGAGAAGCTGGTCGATGCCAAAGCCGTTGCCACGCTGTACCGAAGCAGGGTGTCCGGCGGCGCGATCGCGTTGCTGGTGCTGGCCATGCTGATCGCGGTGATCGCCGCGCTGTGGGTCTCGCGTGCCGACGCCGCAGTGCTGGAGTGGCTGGCCGAGTACTGGAACCGGGCCATGCTCTGGGTGCAGGGCCTGGTCTCCTAGAGGTGATGACGTGATCTCCCTGCGTTCGCATGCGATCTCACTGGCCGCGGTGTTCCTGGCGCTGGCCATCGGCGTGGCCCTCGGCTCGGGGCTGCTGTCCAACACGGTGCTGTCCGGGTTGCGCGCCGACAAGAGCGAGATGCAGACCCAGATCGACTCACTGACCGAGGACAAGAACGCTCTGAACGAAAAGCTCAGTGCGGCTGGGGATTTTGACGCGCAGATGGCGCCGCGCATCCTGCGCGACAGCCTCGCCGAGAAGTCGGTGATCCTGTTCCGTACCCCCGACGCCAGCGACGGTGACGTCGAGGCGCTGACCCGGCTGGTCGAGCAGGCCGGCGGCCGGGTGACCGGCAACATCGGATTGACCCAGGAGTTCGTCGACGCCAACTCCGCGGAGAAACTGCTGTCGGTGGTCAACTCGCCCATCGTTCCCGCCGGGGCGCAGTTGAGCACCGGGTCCGTCGACCAGGGCTCGCAGGCGGGTGACCTGCTGGGCATCGCGCTGCTGGACAATCCGGACCCGGCGGTGCCGCCGGTCGACGACGCGTCGCGCGACACCGTGCTGGCCGCGCTGCGCGACACCGGCTTCGTGACCTACGGCACCCAGCGCATCGGCGCCGCCGACGCCGCGCTCGTGGTCACCGGAGGAGCGCTCGCCGACGATGCGGGCAACCAGGGCGCCACCGTCGCCCGGTTGGCCGCAGGCCTTGCCCCGCACGGCGCGGGCACCGTTCTGGTCGGACGTGACGGTTCGGCATCCGGAACCGCCGCTGTCGCGGTGGCCAGGTCAGACGCCGCGCTCAACAGCGCAGTCAGCACCGTCGACGACGTCGACCGCGAACCCGGCCGGATCACCGCGGTGCTCGCACTGAGCGACCTGATCAAGGGTGGGAACGCGGGCCAGTTCGGCACCGGGCCGGGCGCGAGCGCCGTCACCGTCGCGCCGTAGCGCCGTCGCACCCGCGTGTCAGCGACGGCTTGTCGGTGTCGGTGTTAGGGTGAGATTCCGTGGGTCGGCAGGCCCCTCATCGGACTCGATCTTCATCTGGGTCCCACCGAAACTAAGCCCTGCCCATCGTCACGGAGGTTGCTCTTGCCAGGCCGGATGAATCAGCTACGCAAGCACCCGCAGACCGCCACCAAGCACATCTTCGTGACCGGTGGTGTGGTGTCGTCGCTCGGCAAGGGCCTCACGGCGTCCAGCCTGGGGCAACTGCTCACCGCCCGCGGCCTGCAGGTGACGATGCAGAAGCTCGACCCCTATCTCAACGTCGACCCAGGCACCATGAACCCGTTCCAGCACGGGGAGGTCTTCGTCACCGAAGACGGCGCCGAGACCGATCTCGACGTCGGGCACTACGAACGCTTCCTCGACCGCAACCTGTCCGGTTTCGCCAATGTCACCACGGGCCAGGTGTATTCGACGGTGATCGCCAAGGAACGGCGCGGCGAGTACCTCGGCGACACCGTTCAGGTCATCCCGCACATCACCGACGAGATCAAGCGGCGCATCCTGGCGATGGCCGAACCCGACAGCGAGGGTAAGCGGCCCGATGTGGTGATCACCGAGATCGGCGGCACCGTCGGCGACATCGAGTCGCTGCCCTTCCTCGAGGCCGCCCGCCAGGTGCGTCATGAGGTGGGCCGGGAGAACTGCTTCTTCCTGCACTGCTCGCTGGTGCCCTACATGGCACCCTCCGGTGAGCTCAAGACCAAGCCGACCCAGCACTCGGTGGCCGCGCTGCGCAGCATCGGCATCACGCCCGATGCGCTGATCCTGCGCTGTGACCGCGACGTGCCCGAACCGCTGAAGATCAAGATCGCGCTGATGTGCGACGTCGATATCGACGGCGTCATCTCCACCCCCGACGCCGCGTCCATCTATGACATCCCCAAGGTGCTGCACCGCGAGGAGCTCGATGCCTACGTGGTCAGGCGGCTGAATCTACCGTTCCGCGACGTGGACTGGACACAGTGGAACGACCTGCTGCGCCGCGTGCACGAACCGCGGGAATCGGTCCGGATCGCGCTGGTGGGCAAGTACATCGACCTGTCCGACGCCTATCTGTCGGTTGCCGAGGCGCTGCGGGCCGGCGGTTTCGCCCACCACGCCAAGGTGGAGATGCGGTGGATCGCCTCCGACGACTGCGAAATCGACGGGGAGGCCGCCGCGGCGCTGGCCGACGTCGACGGTGTGCTGATCCCGGGTGGCTTCGGCATCCGCGGTATCGAGGGCAAGATCGGTGCCATCCGCTACGCCCGCAAGCGTGGCCTGCCGGTGCTCGGTCTGTGCCTGGGCCTGCAGTGCATCGTGATAGAGGCGGCCCGCTCGGTCGGCATCACCGAGGCCAACTCCGCCGAGTTCGAGCCCGCGACGCTCGACCCGGTGATCTCCACGATGGCCGACCAGCGTGAGGTGGTCGCCGGCGAGGCCGACCTCGGAGGCACCATGCGGCTGGGCGCCTACCCCGCCCACCTCGAACCGGACTCCATCGTCGCGCGTGCCTACGAGACGACCGAGGTCTCCGAGCGCCACCGGCACCGCTACGAGGTCAACAACCTCTACCGGGACCGCATCGCCGAGAGCGGGTTGCGGTTCTCGGGGACCTCGCCCGATGGCTACCTCGTCGAGTTCGTCGAGTACCCACCCGAGGTGCACCCGTTCATCGTCGGTACCCAGGCGCACCCGGAGCTCAAGAGCCGGCCCACCCGGCCGCACCCGCTGTTCGCGGCATTCATCGGCGCCTCACTGGCGTACAAGAACGAGGAGCGGTTGCCCGTCGAGATTCCAGAGCGTGCGGAGGTGCCGGCCAACGGCGCCGAGCACGCCCTCGAAGACGTCCCGGCCCGTGGCTGACGACGACTGCGGCGACAACAGCAGCAGTCACGAGTTCTCCGTCGCTGCGTCGGAAACCCTGTACGTCGGGAACATCTTCGCGCTGCGCGCCGACGAGGTCCGGATGCCCGGCGGCAACACCGCCCGCCGGGAGATCGTCGAACACTTCGGGGCGGTGGCCGTCGTCGCAATCGACGACGACGGCCGGATCGTGCTCGTCTACCAGTACCGGCATGCGTTCGGCAGGAGGCTGTGGGAACTGCCGGCCGGGCTGCTCGACCTGGGCGGCGAACCCCCGCACGAGACCGCGGCGCGCGAACTGGCCGAGGAGGCGGGCCTGGCTGCCCAGACCTGGCACACGCTGGTCGACCTGGATTCCGCACCGGGCTTCAGCGACGAGAGCGTGCGGGTGTTCCTGGCCACCGGGCTCAGCGAGGTGGACCGCTCGCAGATGCACGACGAAGAAGCCGACCTGACGGTGGAGCGTCTTGCGCTCGGCGACGCGGTGACCAAGGTCTACTCCGGTGAGATCGTCAACTCGATTTCGGTCGCCGGGATCCTGGCCGCCCACGCGATGCCACCCGTGGACCGCCTGCGGCCGGTCGACGCGCCCTGGATCGACCGGCCCTCCGCGTTCGCGCGCCGGAAGGGGCACGGGTGACCACCCACTCGCTGTCCTTCGGTTCGGCCCTCGACGAACAGTTCCGCGGATACCTCGACCACCTGGCGATCGAGCGGGGGGTGGCGGCGAACACGCTGAGTTCCTACCGCAGGGATCTGCGGCGCTACGCCGAACACCTCGACTCCCGGGGGATCGACGATCTGGCGAGCGTGGCGGAGATCGACGTCAGCGAGTTCCTGGTGGCCCTGCGCCGCGGTGACCCGGACAACGGGGTGGTGCCGTTGTCGGCGGTGTCGGCCGCCAGGGCGCTGATCGCGGTCCGCGGCCTGCACCGATTCGCCGCCGCCGAAGGAATCGCTGCGATCGACGTCGCCCGTGAGGTGAAGCCGCCGACGCCCAGCCGCCGGCTTCCCAAGAGCCTGAGCATCGACGAGGTGCTGGCCCTGCTCGACGGCGCCGGCGGCGACAGCGAAACCGACGGTCCGCTGACACTGCGCAACCGTGCGCTGCTGGAACTGCTGTACTCGACCGGCGCGAGGATCTCCGAGGCGGTGGGTCTCGACCTCGACGACGTCGACACCCACGCCCGCTCGGTGCTGCTGCGCGGCAAGGGCGGCAAACAGCGCCTGATCCCGATCGGCCGCCCGGCGGTCGCCGCGCTGGACGCCTATCTGGTGCGTGGGCGACCGGACCTCGCCCGCCGCGGCAGGGGCACCGCAGGTATCTTCCTCAACGCCCGCGGCGGGCGGTTGTCGCGGCAGAGCGCCTGGCAGGTGCTTCAGGACTCCGCCGAACGCGCGGGCATCACCGCGACGGTGTCCCCGCACGTGCTGCGGCACTCCTTCGCCACCCATCTGCTCGACGGTGGTGCCGACGTCCGCGTCGTGCAGGAACTGCTCGGGCATGCGTCTGTGACCACCACGCAGATCTACACCATGGTCACCGTGAACGCGCTGCGCGAAGTATGGGCGGGCGCCCATCCGCGTGCCCGCTAACCGCGGTTCAGCCCAGATACTCCGACTCGAGCACCAGGTCGGGCATCAGGGACTGATATTCGAGGTGGGTCTTGTGCTCGACGGTGTTCCACAGCGTTCCCTGATGTTCGCGCATGTAGGCGCGGTACTTCGGCGCCCCGGGCAGCCCGACGTTGTCGGCGACCACGATCGACCCCCGGTGCAGCCACCCGCGGTCGAGCACGCTGCGCAGATCCGACAGATAGGCACGCTTGTCGTGATCGATGAACAGCAGATCCAGACTGCCCGGCGAGAAGCCGTGTTCGCCGGCCAGGCTGTCCAGTGTGCGGCCACCGTCCCCGAGCGTGCCGACCACGCAGCTGACCCGCTCGGCGACGCCCGCGTGCGCCCAGATGCGCCGTGCCACTTCGGCGTTGGCGGCAGAGAACTCGATCGAGCAGATGCGCGCCGACGGTGCGGACCGGGCGATGCGCAACGCGCTGTAACCGCAGTAGGTGCCCAGTTCCAGCACCAGGTTCGCGCCCGCGCGCCGCACCGCGGCGTCGAGCAGTCGGCCCTTCTCGTCGCCGATGTTGACCAGCATCGCCTTCTCGTAGGCGAACCCGTCGATCACAGCCAGGACGTCGTCGACGTCGCCGCGGGCGGCGTGGGCCTCCACATAGTCGGCGCAGGCGGCCTCGCGGCCGTCCCCGATCTGACCGGTGCGGAGGAACGACGGCATCCCCAACGCGAGGCGCCACGTCGACCACCGCAGGAAGGGCAATCGTCGTTTGAGGCTCATGACATCAGCCTAGGTAGCCGCCGCGGACATCCGATAGCGGTCTTGCCTGCGGGTCTGCCTCATCAGCACCAAGCTCACCGTTAAACTTGCCCGGATGTCCGCCAAGCCGCTGCGTTGCCCGACCAGCCCAGGTCCGGCATGACCGACGACGCGGACGGCGCGGTCGCCGAGACGACACCGGGCCTGACCGGCCGGCTGCCGCGGCCGACCCCCGAACCCACCCCGCGAAGCACCCACGGACCGGCCAAGGTCGTGGCGATGTGCAACCAGAAGGGCGGCGTCGGCAAGACCACCTCCACGATCAACCTGGGCGCCAGCCTCGCGGAGTACGGCCGTCGGGTGCTGCTGGTCGATCTCGATCCGCAGGGTGCGCTGTCGGCGGGGCTCGGGGTGCCGCACTACGAGCTCGACAACACCGTGCACAACCTGCTGGTGGAGCCGCGGGTGTCGATCGACGAGGTGCTGCAGAGCACCCGGGTGCCCGGGCTGGACCTGGTGCCCAGCAACATCGACCTGTCAGCGGCCGAGATCCAGCTGGTCAACGAGGTGGGCCGGGAGCAGTCCCTGGCGCGCGCACTGTATCCGGTGCTGGACCGCTACGACTACGTGCTGATCGACTGCCAGCCGTCGCTGGGCCTGCTCACCGTCAACGGCCTCGCCTGCAGTGACGGGGTGATCATTCCCACCGAATGCGAGTACTTCTCGCTGCGCGGTCTGGCTCTGCTGACCGACACCGTCGAGAAGGTGCACGACCGGCTCAACCCGAAGCTGTCGATCAGCGGGATCCTGATCACCCGCTATGACCCCCGCACCGTGAACTCCCGCGAGGTGATGGCCCGGGTGGTGGAGCGGTTCGGCGAGCTTGTCTTCGACACCGTCATCACCCGCACCGTGCGGTTCCCGGAGACCAGCGTCGCCGGTGAACCCATCACCACCTGGGCACCGAAATCCGCTGGTGCCGAAGCGTATCGAGCGCTGGCACGTGAGGTCATCGACCGGTTCGGCGCGTGAGCGAGACACCGCCCACCGAACAGACCGAGGATTCAGGCTCCGCCCCGGCCGGCTTCCAGGTCCGGCTGAGCAACTTCGAGGGTCCGTTCGACCTGCTGCTGCAGCTGATCTTCGGCCATCGGCTCGATGTCACCGAAGTGGCGCTGCACCAGGTCACCGACGAGTTCATCGCCTACACCAAGGCGATCGGCCCGACCCTCGGGCTCGACGAGACGACGTCGTTCCTGGTGGTCGCGGCGACCCTGCTGGACCTCAAGGCCGCGCGGCTGCTGCCCGCCGGCGAAGTCCACGACGAAGAGGACCTGGCGCTGCTCGAGGTGCGCGACCTGTTGTTCGCCAGGTTGCTGCAGTACCGGGCGTTCAAGCACGTCGCAGTGATGTTCGCCGAGCTGGAGGCCGCCGCACTGCGCAGCTACCCGCGGGCGGTGGCGCTGGAGGACCGCTACGAAGACCTGCTGCCCGAGGTGATGCTCGGCGTGGACGCCGAACGGTTCGCGCAGATCGCAGCGACGGCGTTCACGCCGCGGCCGGTGCCCACGGTGGGCACCGACCACCTGCACCAGGTAGCGGTTTCGGTGCCCGAGCAGGCAGCCAACCTGATGTCGCTGCTGCAGAGCCGGGGCGTCGGCGAGTGGGCGTCGTTCTCCGACCTGGTGGCTGACTGCGAGCTGCCGATGGAGATCGTCGGCCGGTTCCTGGCGCTGCTCGAACTGTACCGAGCCAGGGCGGTAGCATTCGACCAATCAGAACCGCTTGGTGTGCTCCAGATTTCGTGGACCGGAGAGCAGCCGAGCAGCCCACAACTGGCGACCGCTGACGCGGGATAGACAAGACAGATGGCAGACGAAACCTCAGATCCTTCGGCCGAGCATGTGCTCGACACCGAACCCGACACCGAACTCGACAGCACCGAACTCGATGAGGCCGAACTCGATGAGGCCGAACTCGGCTCGGTGCTCGAGGCGCTGCTGCTCGTCGTCGACACCCCGGTCTCCGTCGACGCGCTGGCCTCGGTGACTGATCAGCCCGCGTCTTGGGTGGCCGACACGTTGCACTCGATGGCCGGTGAGCTCACCGCCCGCGACAGCGGCATCGAACTGCGCGAAGCCGGCGGTGGATGGCGAATGTACACCCGCGCGAAGTTCGCGCCGTACGTGGAGCGGCTGCTGCTCGACGGGGCCCGGTCGAAGCTGACCCGCGCGGCGCTGGAGACGCTGGCCGTCGTCGCCTACCGGCAACCGGTCACCCGCGCCCGGGTCAGCGCGGTACGCGGGGTCAACGTCGACGCGGTGATGCGCACGCTGCTGGCCCGTGGGCTGATCACCGAGGCCGGGACCGACACCGATTCCGGTGCCGTCACCTTCGCCACGACAGAACTGTTCCTGGAACGGCTCGGACTCACCTCGCTGGCCGACCTTCCCGATATCGCACCGCTGCTGCCCGACGTCGACGTCATCGACGACCTCAGCGAAAACCTCGGTGACGAGCCGCGTTTCATGAAGCTCAACGGCGCTCCCACCCGAGAGACAGCGGTTTCCTTCGACGTGGACCGGGAGTGATGATGGCCGACGGCGACGGCGTGCGTCTCCAGAAACTGTTGTCCCAGGCGGGAATTGCCTCCCGTCGTGTCGCGGAGCGGATGATCCGCGACGGCCGGGTCGAGGTGGACGACAGGGTGGTCACCGAGATGGGCACCCGGGTGGACCCGGGCGTATCGGTGATCCGGGTCGACGGCGTCAGGATCACCGTCGACGACACGTTGGTGCACCTGGCCATCAACAAGCCCGTCGGCATGCACTCCACGATGTCCGACGATCGCGGCCGCCCCTGCGTCGGCGACCTGGTGGAGCACCGGGTGCGGGGCAACAAGAAGCTGTTCCACGTCGGACGGTTGGACGCGGACACCGAAGGGCTGCTGCTGCTGACCAACGAAGGTGAGCTCGCGCACCGGTTGATGCACCCGTCGTACGAGGTGCCCAAGACCTATCTGGCGACCGTCACCGGCTCGGTGCCGCGCGGGCTGGGGAACAAGCTGCGCGACGGGATCGAGCTGGACGACGGCCCGGTGCGGGTCGACGATTTCGCGGTGGTCGACGCGGTGCCGGGCAAGTCGCTGGTGCGGGTGACGTTGCACGAGGGCCGCAAGCGCATCGTGCGCCGACTGCTGGCCGAAGTGGGTTACCCGGTGGTGGAACTGGTCCGCACCGACATCGGCCCGGTCACGCTCGGCGATCAGCGGCCGGGCAGCATCCGGGTGTTGACGCAGAAGGAGATCGGCGAACTGTACAAGGCGGTGGGCCTGTGAGCCGTGCATTGGTGATAGCGATCGACGGTCCGGCTGGAACCGGAAAGTCCTCGGTGGCAAGGGGTTTGGCGCAGTCGCTGCGGGCCAGGTATCTGGACACCGGCGCGATGTACCGGATCGTCACGCTCGCGGTGCTGCGTGGCGGCATCGACCTCGGTGACGCGGCGGCCATCGCGGAGGCCGCCGACGGTATCGAGTTGGCGGTGGGCCACGATCCGGGCGAGGACCGCTCGTATCTGGCGGGTGAGGATGTCTCCGCAGAGATCCGCGGCAACGCGGTGACCAGGGCGGTGTCCGCGGTATCGGCGGTGCCCGCGGTGCGCACCCGACTGGTCGCCCTGCAGCGCGCACTGGCACAGGGGCCGGACAACGTCGTCGTCGAGGGACGCGACATCGGCACCGTCGTGCTGCCCGACGCCGACGTGAAGATCTTCCTGACCGCCTCACCCGAGGAACGGGCCCGTCGCCGCAACGACCAGAACGTCGCCGCCGGGTTGCCCGGCGACTACGACGGGGTGCTCGCCGACGTCAAACGGCGTGACCACCTGGACAGCTCGCGCGCCGTGTCGCCGCTGCGCGCGGCCGAGGATGCGCTTGTCGTCGACACCAGCCACATGAACCAGGCCGAGGTGATCGCTCACCTGACCGATCTGATCCACGAGAAAGCCGGGGTTCACCCATGAGTGACGGTTCCGACGACACCTGGGTCGACGAGAGTGACTGGGAATTGGGGGCCGAGGAGGTCGCCGAGGCTCTGGAGGAGGCGGCCTCGCCGCCGCCGGTGGTGGCCGTCGTCGGCCGGCCCAACGTCGGGAAGTCCACGCTGGTCAACCGGATTCTCGGGCGCCGCGAAGCGGTGGTGCAGGACGTTCCCGGGGTGACCCGCGACCGGGTCTCCTACGACGCTCTGTGGTCCGGGCAGCGGTTCGTGGTCCAAGACACCGGCGGTTGGGAGCCCGACGCGAAGGGCCTGCAGCAGCTCGTCGCCGACCAGGCCTCGGTGGCGATGCGCACCGCGGACGCGATCATCCTCGTCGTCGATTCCATCGTCGGCGCCACCGCGGCCGACGAGGCTGCCGCCAAGTTGCTGCAGCGCTCCGGCAAGCCGGTGTTCCTGGCCGCCAACAAGGTCGACACCGACCGCGGCGAAGCCGATGCCGCCGCGCTGTGGTCGTTGGGGCTGGGGGAGCCGCATTCGGTCAGCGCGATGCACGGCCGTGGCGTCGCCGACCTGTTGGACGTCGTCGTCGCGGCGCTGCCGACCGTCTCCGAGGTCGGCGGCGGTGGTGGCGGGCCGAGGCGAGTGGCGTTGGTCGGCAAGCCGAACGTCGGCAAGTCCTCGTTGCTCAACCGGCTCTCCGGCGACGAGCGGTCGGTGGTGCACGACGTCGCGGGCACCACGGTGGACCCGGTGGACTCGCTGATCGAAATGGACGGAAAGCTGTGGCGCTTCGTCGACACCGCCGGTCTGCGCCGCAAGGTCGGCCAGGCCAGCGGCCATGAGTTCTACGCCTCGGTGCGCACTCACGGCGCGATCGACTCCGCCGAGGTGGTGATCGTGCTCATCGACGCCTCCCAGCCGCTGACCGAGCAGGACCAGCGCGTGCTGACCATGGTCACCGAGGCCGGGCGGGCGTTGGTGCTCGCATTCAACAAATGGGACCTGGTCGACGAGGACCGCCGGTTCCTGTTGGACCGCGAGATCGACCTTCAGCTGGCGCAGCTGCAGTGGGCACCCCGGGTCAACATCTCGGCCAAGACGGGCCGGGGGGTGCAGAAGCTGGTGCCGGCGCTGGAGACCGCGCTGGCGTCGTGGGACTCCCGCATCTCCACCGGGCCTCTCAACACGTTCTTCAAGGAGATCGTCGCCGCCACCCCACCCCCGGTGCGCGGTGGCAAGCAGCCGCGGATCCTGTTCGCCACCCAGGCCACCGCGCGGCCGCCGACGTTCGTGCTGTTCACCACCGGGTTCCTGGAGGCGGGGTACCGACGGTTCCTGGAACGCAAGCTGCGAGAGACATTCGGCTTCGAGGGCAGCCCCATCCGGATCAACGTCCGGGTCCGGGAGAAGAGGGGCGCTCGGACCCGCACCCGGTGACCCCGGCGCACCTGATTCGCTTGTCTAAGGTGATCGGGTGCCCGTCGTACACATGGTCCTGATCGCACTGGCGGGTGTGGGAGCCGGCGCCATCAACGCCGTCGTCGGATCCGGCACGTTGATCACGTTCCCCACGCTGGTGGCGCTGGGCTTTCCGCCGGTGACGGCCACGATGTCCAACGCGGTCGGGCTGGTCGCCGGTGGGGTGTCCGGGACGTGGGGTTACCGTCGCGAACTGCGCGGTCAGCGCAGCAGACTGGTCTGGCAGCTCCCGGCGTCGATCGTCGGGGCCGGGGTCGGTGCGTGGCTGCTGCTGCATCTGCCGGAGAAGGTCTTCATACAGGTCGTGCCGGTGCTGTTGTTCGCCGCGCTGGCGCTGGTGGTGGTCGGCCCGCGGATCCAGGCCTGGGCACGCAACCGGGCCGAGGCCGCCGGGCGGTCGGTGGATCACGTGTCGGCAGGACGGATGACCGCGCTGGTGGCCGCGACGTTCGCCGTCGGGGTGTACGGCGGGTATTTCACCGCAGCCCAGGGCATCATGCTGATCGCCGCGATGGGAGCGTTGCTGCCCGACGACATGCAGCGGATGAACGCCGCCAAGAACCTGCTGTCGCTGGTGGTCAACATCGTGGCCGCGGTGGCCTACACCGTGGTGGCGTTCGACCGGATCAGTTGGGCCGCCGCCGGGCTGATCGCGGTGGGGTCGCTGATCGGCGGTTTCGTCGGCGCGCACTACGGCCGGCGGCTCTCGCCGAACGTGCTGCGGGCCGTGATCGTGGTGGTGGGATTGATTGGGCTGTACCGGTTGTTGACCGTGTAGTCTGTCCCAGGTCTGGTGATCCCTGCAGTGAGGAATGTCGATGGCTGAACTGGTGCATATCGCGCCGGCGCCGTCTGACGTGTCCGCGCTCGAGCCTTTCTGGCCGTCCCGCAGGTTGATGGCCTTCGACGAGTGGTGTTGTCCGCGTCCCTGACGCGCACCCATCCGTCCGTTGCGTTCACCTCGCGGTGACCACATTCTCCGAAGGCAGCCATGCGTTCGCTTCTCATCTTCACGCTCGTCGGTGCGGGAGCGCAGCTCGTCGACGGCGCACTCGGTATGGCGTTCGGCGTCACCGCGACGACGCTGCTGGTGCTCTCCAGCGTCGGCGCGGCACAGGCCAGCGCCGCGGTGCACCTCGCCGAGGTCGGCACGACGTTCGCGTCGGGGTTGTCGCACTGGAAGTTCAAGAACATCGACTGGGTTCTGGTCGCCAAGCTGGGCGCGCCGGGAGCGGTGGGCGCGTTCGTCGGGGCGACTGTGCTGTCGTCGCTGTCCACCGAGCACGCCGCACCGTTGATGGCCGCGATCCTGGTGGCGATCGGCACCTATGTGCTGCTGCGGTTCTCGTTGCGCACCCCGCTGACGTTCGGGACGCGGGGCACCAGCCACAGCACCAAGTTCCTGGCTCCGCTGGGCCTGTTCGGCGGGTTCATCGACGCCTCCGGTGGCGGCGGCTGGGGTCCGGTGACGACGAGCACGCTGCTGTCGCAGGGCAAGACCGCGCCGCGGACCGTGATCGGTTCGGTGAGCGCGTCGGAGTTCCTGGTTTCGGTGGCGGCCTCGCTGGGCTTCTTGATCGGGCTGCGACAGGAGCTCCTGCAGAACTGGCCGGTGGTGGTGGGCCTGATGGTCGGCGGCGTGATCGCCGCGCCGTTCGCTGCCTGGCTGGTCAGCCGCGTCAGCCCGGCGCTGTTGGGCAGCGCCGTGGGCGGGGTGATCGTGCTGACCAATAGTCAGAAGCTGGTGCACTTCTTCGACATCCACTGGCCGTGGTCGACGGTGATCTACTCGCTGATCGTGGTGGTGTGGGTGTCGCTGGTCATCTACGCCTGGCGGGTGTCGCGGGCACCGCGGTTCGTGCCCGAGACCGGCGACGTCGCCGCAGGCGAGACCGACTCAGAAACGGTCACGCGCTGATTCCTGCTCGACGACCGCCTCGAGGTCGTTCAGTCGTTCCATGGACGAGACCACCCGGCGGGTGCGGTGGTTGCGGGCCAGCAGGTCGCGGTGGCGGTGGGTGAAGGCCCAGTAACCGGCGGTGAACGGGCACGCGTCGTCGCCGAGGCGCTTCTTCGGGTCGAAGTCGCAGTCACCGCAGTGGTCGCTCATCTTGTTGATGTACGCCCCGCCTCAGGTGTAGGGCTTGGTGGCCAGCAGGCCGCCGTCGGCGTGCTGGCTCATCCCGACCACGTTGGTGGGCATCACCCAGCGGAAGCCGTCGACGTATGCGGTGGCGAACCAGTCGGTGAGCTCGTCGGGACGGTAGCCGCGTTGCAGAGCGTGGCTGCCGAGCACCATCAGCCGCTGGATGTGATGGGTCCAACCGCGGTCGCGGACGCCGGCGAGGGCGTGGCGCAGGCACTGCGCGGTCACCGCGTCGGCGTCCAGATCGGTCCACCAGGCAGGCAGCGGGGTGCGGGCATTCAGTTCGTTGTTTCCTGAGGTGTAGTCCGGGCCGAAATGCCAGTAGAGATGCCACATGTACTCGCGCCAGCCGAGGATCTGCCGGATGAATCCCTCGACGGCGGCCAGCGGCGCCGTCTGGTCACGGTAGGCGCGCTCGGCCGCCTCGACGGCGTCGAGCGGGTGCAGCACCCCGAGGTTGAGCGGGACCGACAACAGCGAATGCGCCATCGCCCAGTCGTCGCCCATGATGGCGTCCTCAAACCGGCCGAACGCCGGCAGGCGATGATCGATGAATCGGGTCAGTGCCCGTTTGGCCTCGGTGGGGGTGACGGCGAACAGTCGCGGCCCGTCGGCGCCGACGGTGTTCAGGTCCATCCGGTCGAGGTCGCGGCGGACCGCGTCGTCGATGTCGTCCTCGAGGGTCTTCTGCTTCTTCGGTGGGGGTTCACGGTTGTCCTCGTCGTAGTTCCACCGCTCGCCGACGGGGTCTTTGCCCTCCATCAGGACGTCGAACCACCGGCGGCGCTGGTCGCGGTAGAAGTCCTCCATCCGGAAGTGGGTGCGGTCACCGGTCCAGTCCCGGAAGTCCTTGCGGGGTAAGGCGAATGTCGGGGTAGGGAGAACGTCGGCGACAAGACCGTCCCTGCGGAGCCGGTGGACGAACTTCTCCGCGGCGTGCGACGTCGGTTCGTGGACGAGGACCGGCCGGTTGAACCGGCGCAGTGCGTCGGTGTAGGTATCGGCGTTGATCAGGGACGCCCGGTCGCCGAGGTCACGGTGCGCGTGCCGCAGCGCCCGACAGCACCAGGTGCAGTTTCTGGTGGTGGTAGCGGCGCTTGGTCAGCGCCGAGGAGGCCTCGACCAGCAACACCTCGCGGTGGGCATGCTCGCCGCCGTGGACGGCCGGACCGAGTTGGTCGGCGAACAGCCACAGGGGAGTGTCGTTGCTCATCACCCCGAGGGTAGGCGCGGGCCATGACGCCGGCCCCGCGGTTGGGATCTGGGGGATGGCCTGAGGTAGGCTTTCGACCGCCTGCCGGCGATCCCGGAGGCACCACGGGCTGTGGCGCAGCTTGGTAGCGCACTTGACTGGGGGTCAAGTGGTCGCAGGTTCAAATCCTGTCAGCCCGACA
>NZ_JBAUJB010000111.1:0-25329 GCF_049683355.1 Mycobacterium sp. | reverse complement strand
AGGGACGGGCACACGCCATCCGGTTCGCCGAAGAGGGCGCCGATGTCATCGCCGTCGACCTGTGCGACCAGATCAACAGCGTGGCCTATCCGATGGCGACGCCCGAGGACCTCGAGGAGACGGTGCGGCTGGTCGAGAAGACCGGACGGCGGATCATCGCCGAGCGCGGCGACGTGCGCGACCGCGACCGGCTTGCCGAGGTCGTCAGCCGCGGGGTAGCCGAGTTCGGGCGCCTCGACTTCGTGCTCGCCAACGCCGGGATCCTGCCCGCCGCAGGCGAACAGGGCCGCGACATCACCGCCTACACCGACGCCATCGGCGTGATGCTCAACGGCGTCTACTTCACCATCGAGGCCGCGCTGCCTGCGATGCTGGCCAACCCGGACGGCGGAGCCATCGTGATGACCAGTTCGGCAGCCGGGTTCAAATCCGTCAGCACCGATTTCGACAGCATGAGCCATGGAGCGGCCGGATACACCGCGGCCAAACACGGCGTCGTCGGCCTGATGCGGCACTTCGCCACGTCGCTGGCGAGCAGGAACATCCGGGTGAACTCGGTCCATCCGGGCGGCGTCGCCACCCCGATGGTGCTCAACGAGGCCATGGCCGGGTTCGTCGCCGAGCACCCGTCGTTCGGAGAGTCCCAGCGCCCCCTGCTGACCATCCCGATGATGGAACCCGACGAGGTCAGCGAGACGATGGTGTACCTGTGCGGACCGGCCGGTCGTCACGTCACCGGCGTTGCGCTGCCCGTCGACGCCGGGCTGATGCTCAAGTAGCCGTACCGCTCACTTCAACGCGCCGTACCGCTCACTTCAACGCGCCGTACCGCTCACTTCAACGCGCCGTACCGGCGCAACGCCTCGGACCGCTCCTCGGCGTGGTCGACCATCGGCTGCGGGTAACCGTCGGGGCGGTCGGCGCCGAGCTTGTGCACATCATCGACCCCCGACAACTCCGGCACCCATCGACGCACATAGTCGCCCGACGGGTCGAACTTCGCACCCTGGGTCGTCGGGTTGAACACCCGGAAGTACGGCGCTGCGTCCGTGCCGCACCCGGCCGCCCACTGCCACCCGTGCTGGTTGTTGGCCATGTCACCGTCGACCAGCTGCTCGAGAAACCACCGGGCACCCCACTGCCACGGCAGATGCAGGTCCTTGACCAGAAACGACGCCACGATCATCCGCACCCGGTTGTGCATGAAGCCGGTCTCGGCCAGCTGCCGCATCCCGGCGTCGACGATCGGAAAACCCGTCCGCCCGGCCTTCCACGCCTCGAACGCCTTCTCGGCGTCGCCGCCGTCGTCGACCTCGATACGGTCGAACGCGGAGTTCCAGTTCCACCACGCGCTCTTCGGCCACTCGTACAGCACGCCGGCATAAAAATCACGAAAGGCCAACTCCCGCAAGTAGGCCTGCGGCCCTTTGCCCCGGCCCAGGTCCGCAGCCAGAGTGCGCGGATGGATGGTGCCGAACTTCAGGTGCGCCGACATCCGGCTGGTCCCGTCGAGATCGGGACGGTTGCGGTCACCGTCGTAGTCGGCCAGCCCGGCGCGGCAGAACTGCTGCCAGTGATCACGCGCGGCCTTCTCGCCGGCCGGCAGCTCGAGATCGACTCCCAAGTCCGGGATATCGGTGACCGCGGACCGTCCGGGCACCCGCGTCGGGTCGACCCAGCGAGCCGACCCACTGCCCGATTCCGCCGGGGACCGCCACCCGTGCTTGCGCCACGCGTCGAAGAACGGGGTGAACACCTTGTACGGAGTGCCGTCGCCCTTGGTGACCCGGCCCGGCGACACCAGGTACGGCGAACCCGTCGCCACCAGTTCCACCTCGCCCAGCGCGTCGCGTACCTGCTCGTCGCGGCGCCGCCCGAAGGGCGTGAAATCCTCGGATACATGTACCGACGGTGCGTCGACCGCCTTGGCCAACGCCGGTATCCGCACCGTCGGGTCGCCGCGGGTGACCAGCAACCGGCCGCCGAGTCCGGCACGCAACTCGCGCAGCGCGTGGTACAGATACTGCAACCGCCGCTCACCCGCGCCGTCCTGCAGTCGCGGGTCCAGCACGTAACAGGCGAGCACCTCGCCGTCGACATCGGCAGCGGCCAACAGGGCGGGCAGGTCGCCCAACCGCAGATCACGGCGGAACCACAACACAGCGGGCATGGCATTG
Organism: Mycobacterium sp.; assembly: GCF_049683355.1. Taxonomy (GTDB): domain Bacteria; phylum Actinomycetota; class Actinomycetes; order Mycobacteriales; family Mycobacteriaceae; genus Mycobacterium. The sequence continues at coordinate 23,152 of NZ_JBAUJB010000111.1, read as the reverse complement.
ATGCTGCCCGGAATCTGCGGTAGAGAAACAAGGATCGACGAGAGGCAGTTGATGCAATTCTGGAGCGGCACGCCGTTCATGGAGGTCGCCGACGCGATCGCGGTCGCGCAGATGGTGGACGAGGCGGGCTACGACGGGATCATCTGCGCCGATCACCTGATCTATCCACGCGAGCTGAAATCGCCCTATCCCGATTCGCCCACGCAGAAGCCGCCGTGGCGACCGGACACCAGCTGGCCGGACCCGTGGGTGCTGATCGGTGCGATGGCCGCGGTGACGACCACGTTGCGGTTCTCCAATGCAATCTACATCGCCCCGGCACGGCCACTGCTCGAGGTCGCCAAACAGGTCGCGACGGCGTCGGTGATCTCCGGCGGGCGGGTGTCGCTCGGGGTCGGCGCAGGCTGGATGCGCGAAGAGTACGAGCTGATGGGTCAGGACTTCGGGAACCGGGGCAGCCGCCTCGACGAGATGATCCCGGCGCTGCGGGCGCTGTGGGCCGGCGGCTGGGTGTCGTGGAGCGGCGAGCACTATCAGGTGCCCGAGCTGATGATCGAGCCCCATCCGCCGGGTCCGGTCCCGATCCTCTGCGGCGGCGAGTCCGAGGCCGCACTGCGCCGCGCGGCACGACTGTGCGACGGCTGGGTCGGCTATGCCTACGGCTGGGACGACGCCGTGCGCTACGCCCAGAAGCTGACGGACCTGCGAGGCCACTACGGCCGCGGCGACGAACCGTTCGACATCCTGCTGGCTCTGCTCGAGCCGCCGACTCCGGACCTCTACAAGCGCGCCGAGGACGCCGGGATCACCGCCGTGATGTGCGCGCCGTGGATGGGCGCCGAGGGCGTGCCCGCCGGCGGTGTCGAGCGATTCCGGGGTCCCATCGAGCAGTTCGCCGAGACGGTCATCGCCAAGGTCAACGCCTGACCGGCACTGCTGCCAGAATGCCAGCATGACCACCCAGCCCGGCGAGCGCTATCCGCGGGACATGGTGGGCTACGGCCCCCACCCGCCGCACCCTCACTGGCCGGGCGAAGCGAACATCGCGGTGCAGTTCGTGCTCAACTACGAGGAGGGCGCGGAGAGCAATGTGCTGCACGGCGACGCGTCCTCGGAGACATTTCTGTCGGAAATCGTAGCCGCCCAACCCTTCCCGAACCGGCACATGAGCATGGAGTCGCTGTATGAATACGGCTCGCGTGCCGGGTTGTGGCGGGTGCTGCGGACCTTCGGTCGACGCGATCTGCCGCTGACCATCTTCGGGGTCGCGATGGCGCTGGCACGCAACCCTGCGGCCGTATCGGCATTTCTGGAGCGCGGCGACGAGATCGCCTGCCATGGCCTTCGCTGGATCAGCTACCAACTGCTCGAACCGGAGGTGGAGCGCAGGCACCTCGCCGAGGCGGTCGCGTTGATGACCGAGGTGACCGGGCAGCCGCCGCTGGGCTGGTACACCGGACGTGACTCACCGGCCACCCGCCGGCTCCTGGTCGAGCACGGCGGCTTCGTCTACGACTCGGATTCCTATGCCGACGACCTGCCGTACTGGACCAGGGTGGACGGGACGAACCATCTGGTCGTCCCGTACACCCTGGACGCCAATGACATGCGCTTCGCGATCGCAGGCGGCTTTCCCAGTGGAGACGAGTTCTTCACCCACCTGCGTGACGCGTTCGACGTGCTGTACGCCGAGGGGGTGGCCGGCGCGCCGAAGATGCTCTCCATCGGACTGCACTGCCGGCTGGTGGGCCGGCCTGCCAGGATCGCATCGCTGGAGCGGTTCCTGGACCATGTGCAGTCCCACGAAGGGGTGTGGATCACCCGGCGCATCGACATCGCGCGGCACTGGAAAGAGCAATTCCCGGCGCCCTGACGGTGACTACGCGGGCGGCATCAGCACCGTGTCGATCAGGTAGACCGTGGCGTTGGCGGTCTGCACGCCGCCGCACACCACCGACGCGTCGTTGACGCGCAGCTCGCCGCCGTGCCCGGTCACGGTCACGTCGCTGCCCTGCACTGTCGTGTGGGTACCCACCACCGCGGCCGGATCTGCCTTGCCCGGAACCACGTGGTAGGTGAGGATATTGGTCAGCAGCGGAGCGTCAGTGGTGAGGGTCTCGATGGTCGCCGGGTCGATCTTGGCGAACGCTTCGTCGGTGGGCGCGAAGACGGTGAACTCGCCGCCGTTGAGGGTGTCGACCAGGTTGACCTCTGGATTCAGTTGCCCTGAAAGGGCTTTGGTCAAAGTGGTGAGCAGCGGGTTGTTCGCCGCGGCGACGGTGACCGGTTCCTGCGACATGCCCTGCACCGAGCCCGGTCCGGTGGGCACCTGCTCCGCGTAGGCCGCGCATCCCGGCCCGACCGGTTGGGCGGTGGCTGTGGCCGCTGCTCCCAGCGACAGACCGACCGTCGCGGCTACAGCGAATCCGGCTCCTGCCAATGATTTTCCGTTGACCATCATGTTCTGGAGTTCCCTTCGTATCGCCAACCGGTGGTCCGGCGACGTCGTGTTTGTGTTCTTGCAATTGCTATTCGACGCCGATCGGGTCACGGATGGGTTGCGGGACCGAGTTTTTCGATACCGGCGGACAGGAAAATCCCCCGCACTGCAGGCAGTGCGGGGGATTTCCGGGGGTGGCTGGGCCGGTCAGTTGGCCGGAGGCATCAGCACCGTGTCGATCATGTACACCGTGGCGTTGGCGGTCTGCACACCACCGCACACCAGGCCGGCGTCGTTGACCATCATGTCGTTACCGGCGCCGGTCACGTTCAGCGTCGCGCCCTGCACCGTGGCGTGCTCGCCTGGGACCTGGTCGGGGCTCGCCTGCCCGGGCACCACGTGGTAGGTCAGGATGCTGGTCAACAGGTCGGCGTCCGTCTGGAGGGTCTCCAGGGTGGCGGCGTCGATCTTGGCGAACGCATCGTCGGTCGGTGCGAAGACGGTGAACTCGCCGCCGTTGAGGGTGTCGACGAGGTTGACGTCAGGGTTGAGCTGTCCCGACAGCGCCGAGGTCAATGTGGTCAGCATCGGGTTGTTCGATGCCGCCACGGTCACCGGGTCCTGGGCCATGCCCGCGACCGAGCCGGGTCCCTCGGGCACCTGCTCGGCGTAGGCGGCGCAGCCGGAGCCGATGAGGTTGGCCGCTGGGTCGGCCATTGCGCTGGTGGTCGCGGGGGCTTCTGAGGTGCCGGTGGCGTCCTCCACGGCCGACTCCGCCGCGCTGGTGGCCGACGTGACGTTGGTCTCGGCCTCCTCGCTCGAACAGGCCGCTGCCCCAAAGATCGCTACCGCAGCGATACCCGCCGCTGCAGCTGACTTCCGGTGAAATGCCTTCATATTCTCCCTATCCCTTCATGAGCGGACGGCGTTGCCCGCCCTGAGCTGACACACGTGATTCCTAACTGCGGCGCCGACGGATGGGTCGGGACAGGTCCTGTCACATTTGCGTAATAACTTCGGCCCCGTCGCCGGTGCGTGGACTCGGCCGCGACGCCGCGGTCCCGGGCGGCACAATGGACCGGTGAGCGAATCGGACAGACGGCTGCGGGTGCTGATCCTGGGCAGCACGGGGTCCATCGGAACCCAGGCGCTCGACGTCATCGCCGCCAACCCCGAACGCTTCGAGATCGTCGGGCTGGCCGCAGGCGGCGGCAACCCCGACCTGCTGGCGCAGCAGCGCAGCCGGACAGGGGTGACGAACATCGCCGTCGCCGACCCGGCTGCCGCCCAGATCGTCGGCGACGTCGCCTATACCGGACCGGACGCAGTCACCCAGCTGGTCGAGGACACCGAGGCGGACGTCGTGCTCAACGCGTTGGTCGGCGCACTGGGTCTGAAACCGACGCTGGCAGCGCTGGCCAGTGGCGCCCGACTGGCGCTGGCCAACAAGGAGTCGCTGGTGGCGGGCGGTCCGCTGGTGCTCAGGGCCGCCGCTCCCGGACAGATCGTGCCCGTCGACTCGGAGCACTCCGCGCTGGCGCAGTGCCTGCGTGGCGGCACCGCCGACGAGGTGGCCAAGCTGGTCCTGACCGCGTCGGGCGGGCCGTTCCGGGGGTGGAGCGCCGCACGGCTCGAGAACGTCACTCCCGAGCAGGCGGGCGCGCATCCCACCTGGTCGATGGGGCCGATGAACACCCTGAACTCGGCCTCCCTGGTCAACAAGGGGCTGGAGCTGATCGAAACCCACCTGCTGTTCGGGGTCGACTACGACCGCATCGACGTGGTCGTGCACCCCCAGTCGATCGTCCATTCGATGGTGACGTTCACCGACGGCTCGACGCTGGCCCAGGCCAGCCCGCCCGACATGAAGTTGCCCATCGCGCTGGCGCTGGGCTGGCCCGCCAGGGTGGCCGGCGCGGCGTCGGCGTGTGACTTCTCCACGGCTGTCACCTGGGAATTCGAACCACTCGACAGCGACGTGTTCCCCGCCGTCGACCTGGCCCGCGAAGCCGGTCGCGGCGGCGGATGCCTGACCGCGGTGTACAACGCCGCCAACGAAGAGGCCGCGGAAGCGTTCCTCGCAGGCCGCATCCCGTTCCCGGCGATCGTGCGAACCGTCGAGGACGTCCTGCGCGCTGCCGACCAGTGGTCGGCCGAACCAGCTACCGTGGAGGACGTACTCGACGCTCAGCTGTGGGCCCGTGACCGGGCCCGGGGCGCGGTCGAGCGCGAACCCGCAGCTAGAAGATAAGGACCCGCCGCCACATGATGTTCACGATCGGCATCGTGCTCTTCGCACTCGCCATCTTGCTGTCGGTGGCGCTGCACGAGTGCGGTCACATGTGGGTCGCGCGCGCGACCGGGATGAAGGTGCGTCGCTACTTCGTCGGTTTCGGTCCCACGCTGTGGTCCACCCGCAGACCGAACAAGCTGGGCGAAACCGAGTACGGCGTGAAGGCAGTCCCGCTCGGGGGTTTCTGTGACATCGCGGGCATGACATCGGTCGAGGAACTCACGCCCGACGAGCGCCCTTACGCGATGTACAAGCAGAAGACGTGGAAGCGCGTGACGGTGCTGGCCGCCGGACCCGGCATGAACTTCGCCATCGGGCTCGTGCTGATCTACGTGATCGCGGTCATCTGGGGTCTGCCCAACCTGCACCCACCGACAAGTGCCATGGTGGGGGAGACCTCGTGCGTGAAATCCGAGGTCGCGCAGGGCACTCTGGGCGACTGCATCGCGCCCAGCCCGGCGGCCGCAGCGGGCATCCAGGCCGGGGATGTGGTGGTGGAGGTCGGCGACACGCCCGTGGCGTCGTTCGACGAACTTGTCACCGCGGTCCGCCAGCTCGACGGGCCGACGCAGTTCACGGTGCAGCGTGACCAGGACGGCGAACTGCGGGAGTTCACCACCACTGTCGACGTGACGCAGAGTCAGCGTTACGTCGCCGCTGGCGACGGGGCCGCCGAGCCGGTTCCCGCGGACGTCGGCACCATCGGCGTCACGGGTGCCACGTTCGGGCCGACGCAGCACAACCCGCTCTCGGCAGTGCCCGCGACCTTCGCGTTCACCGGTGACCTCGCCGTGGAACTGGGCAAGGCGCTGGCCAAGATCCCGACGAAGATCGGCGCGCTGGTGGACTCCATCGGCGGCGGCGAACGCGATCCCGAAACGCCGATCAGTGTCGTCGGTGCCAGCATCATCGGCGGCGACACCGTCGACGCCGGGCTTTGGGTGGCGTTCTGGTTCTTCCTGGCCCAGCTGAACTTCGTGCTCGGCGCGATCAACCTGGTTCCGCTGCTGCCGTTCGACGGCGGACACATCGCGATCGCCGTGTTCGAGAAGCTGCGCAACCTGTTCCGGTCGGCGCGCGGCATGGTGGCCGCCGCGCCGGTGAACTACCTCAAGCTGATGCCCGCCACCTATGTGGTGCTCGTGCTGGTGGCCGGCTACATGCTGTTGACGGTCACCGCCGACCTGGTCAACCCCATCAGACTTTTCCAGTAGGAGATCTCATGACCATGTCCATCGGGTTGGGGATGCCGGCAGCGCCGGCCCCCACCCTGGCCCCCCGCCGTAAGACCCGGCAGCTGATGGTTCGCAACGTCGGTGTCGGCAGCGACCACCCGATCTCCGTGCAGTCGATGTGCACCACCAAGACCCACGACATCAACGCGACCCTGCAGCAGATCGCCGAGCTCACCGCGTCGGGCTGCGACATCGTCCGGGTGGCGTGCCCGCGCCAGGAAGACGCCGACGCACTGTCCGTCATTGCCAAGAAGGCGAACATCCCGGTGATCGCCGACATCCACTTCCAGCCCAAGTACATCTTCGCCGCCATCGACGCGGGCTGTGCCGCCGTCCGGGTCAACCCGGGAAACATCAAGGAGTTCGACGGGCGGGTCAAAGAGGTCGCCAAGGCGGCCGGGGCGGCGGGCATCCCGATCCGCATCGGCGTCAACGCCGGGTCGCTGGACAAGCGCTTCATGGAGAAGTACGGCAAGGCGACGCCGGAGGCGCTGGTCGAGTCCGCGTTGTGGGAGGCCTCCCTGTTCGAGGAACACGGCTTCGGTGACATCAAGATCAGCGTCAAGCACAACGACCCCGTCGTCATGGTCGCGGCGTACGAGTTGCTGGCTTCCAAGAGCGACTACCCCCTGCACCTCGGTGTGACCGAGGCCGGACCCGCGTTCCAGGGCACCATCAAGTCGGCGGTCGCCTTCGGGGCGCTGCTGAGCAAGGGGATCGGTGACACCATCCGGGTGTCGTTGTCCGCACCGCCTGCCGAAGAGGTCAAGGTCGGCAACCAGATCCTCGAGTCCCTGAACCTGCGGCCGCGTGGCCTCGAGATCGTGTCGTGCCCGTCGTGCGGGCGCGCCCAGGTCGATGTCTACACACTGGCCAACGAGGTGACCGCAGGCCTGGAGGGCATGGAGGTGCCGTTGCGGGTCGCGGTGATGGGCTGCGTGGTCAACGGGCCCGGCGAAGCCCGGGAAGCCGACCTCGGAGTCGCATCCGGCAACGGCAAGGGCCAGATCTTCGTCAAGGGTGAGGTCATCAAAACCGTGCCCGAAGCCATGATCGTCGAGACCCTGATCGAGGAGGCGCTGCGGCTGGCTTCGGAGATGCAGGCAGAAGCCGGGGCGACACCGGGTTCGAATGATGGCAGCGGTTCGCCGGTTGTGACCGTAAGCTGAGATTCGGCCCCCGGGGTGCGGGGTCGGCCTTTTCAAGGTAAGTCGCAGAAAGAGTCCAGATGTCGGCTCCTCCGCTTTTTCGCCTCGTTGATGAGCGAAGGGTGTCGGTGCTGCGCGACATCCGCGACATGTCCGCGGTTCTTCAGGTACTCGACAGCGACCCGGTTGCATCCTGCATGGTCGCGTCCCGCATCGCCGAGTACGGCATCGAGCCCTCGGGGATCGGCGGCGAGCTCTGGACCCGGCGGCGGGCCAGCGAATCCCTGTGTTACGCCGGAGCCAACCTGATTCCGTTACGCGGCGGGCGCAACGACCTCTACGCGTTCGCCGACAAGGCGATGAGCCAGGCGCGGCGGTGCTCGTCGCTCGTCGGCCGCGCCGAGTTGGTGCTGCCGATGTGGCAGCGCCTCGAACATGTCTGGGGCCCGGCCCGTGACGTCCGCGCCCACCAGCCGCTGATGGCGCTGAGCGCCGCACCCGTGTGTGCGGTCGACCCGCAGGTCCGCCCGGTCCGCATCGAGGAGCTCGACGCCTACCTCGTCGCGGCCGTCGACATGTTCATCGGCGAGGTTGGCATCGACCCGCGCGCCGGGGACGGAGGCCGGGGCTATCGGCGCCGGGTCGCCGGGCTGATCGCGGCCGGACGGGCGTGGGCCCGGTTCGAGCGGGGCCAGGTGGTGTTCAAGGCCGAGGTCGGCTCCCAATCGCCTGCGGTCGGCCAGATCCAGGGCGTGTGGGTACATCCCGACTGGCGCGGGCGCGGCATCGGGACGGCAGGTACGGCCGCGCTGGCCGCCGCGGTGGTGGCCAGTGGCCGCATCGCCAGCCTCTACGTCAACAGCTTCAACACCGTCGCACGCGCCACCTACGCGCGGATCGGGTTCGACGAGGTGGGGTCGTTCGCCACGGTATTGCTGGACTGACCTCCGCGGCCGAATACTCTGGCCCAGATGACCGAGCAGGACATGACGGCGCAGCGCAGGATCATCGCCGACGCCCTCGTCCACGCACTCCGGCGTAGACACGAGGTGCTCGACGCGGTCGTCGCCTCCGACGACTACGACGCGGCGATCGAGGCGATCGCCGACCTGCTCGACACCTCTGCGGCGGCGGCCGAAGCGGTCCTGAGGTTGTCGTTCGACCGGCTCACCAAGGTCTCGCGCCGCAGGATCGCGGCCGAACTGGACGACCTCACCAGCCAGGAGTTGTCGTTCGCCGCCGCCGAGCAGTCCGCCCGCTCGGCGCGCCGGCTGATGCTGCGGCCGTTCGCCGCCGAAGCGGACCGGGACATCTTCGCCGCCCGGACCGCCGACGTGCGTGCAGCGGGCGACGGCACGGCGGCGCCCCCGGGTGATCTCGGCGACGAGATCCGCGAGGCGGTCGCACGGGTCGCCGCCGAGGAGGCGGTCTGGTTGGTGGCCGAGGTCGGTTCGTCCAAGGTCGGGATGGTTTTCGGCGAGCTCTCCGGCGGTGAGGTCGACGTCCGCATCTGGATCCACCCGCATCACCGCAAGCAGGGCTACGGCACCGCTGCGCTGCGCACCTCCCGCTCGGAGATGGCCGCCTACTTCCCGGCGGTCCCCCTGGTCGTGCGCGCGCCGGCTGCCGGCAGCTAGAAGCCGCGTGCTCGCCACGCCCAGAACCGACTTCTGCAGGTCCCGTCTCGCACTTCGGCTGCAAAAGTCGGATCTCGGCGTGGCCACGGTGCGCCTACGCGACGATGCGGTCTCAAGTTCGTAACATCTGCCTCAATGGCAACTCTATTCTCATCTGCATCACGCGCCACCGGCGTGGCCATGGCGGTCCTGCTGGTCGTCACCCTCGGCGCCTGCACACCTCGACCCGATGGACCCGAACCGGCAGCCGAGGAGTTCTTCGCCGCGTTGGCTGTCGGCGACACCACGGCCGCCGCCCAGCTCAGCGACCGGCCGGAGGCCGCCCGGGCTGCGCTGAACGAGCTGTGGGCCGGCCTGCAGGCCACCGGCCTGGACGTCCAGATCCTCAGCTCGAAGTACGCCGAGGACACCGGAAGCATCGCCTACCGCTACACCTGGCGCCTACCCAAGGACCGCTCCTGGACCTACGACGGACGGCTCAACATGGTCCGCGCCGACGGGCGGTGGGAAGTCCGCTGGAGTGCCACCGGGGTGCACCCTCGGCTGGGGGAGAACCAGACCCTGGCGCTGCGGGCGGACGCGCCGCGGCGCGCCTCGGTCAACGAACGGGGCGGCACCGACGTCCTGGTGCCGGGCTACCGGTACCACTTCGCGCTGGACGCCCGGGCGGCCGGCTCCGAGCTGATGCCCACCGCGCGGGCTGTGGTCGGCGCGCTGCACCGGTTCGACAACACCCTGGATCCGCAGCGGCTCGCCGAACTGGCCAGTTCGAAGCGGGCTCCGTTGAGCCTGATCACGCTGCGTCAGGCCGATCACGACGCGGTCGCCGGCGCCATCGGCGCCCTCCCGGGCGTGGTGATCACCCCGCAACCGGAAATGGTGCCCACCGACGAGAACTTCGCCCCGGCCCTGGTCAATCAGGTCAAGAACGCCGTCGTCGACGAGCTCGACGGCACCGCCGGGTGGCGCATCGTCAGCGTCAACCAGAACGGGGTGGATGTCGACATCCTCCACGAAGTGGCCGGTGAGCCGGCGCCGTCGGTGACCATCAGCCTGGACCGCTCGGTGCAGAACGCCGCGCAGCACGCCGTCGACACCACCGGCAAGCAGGCCATGATCGTCGTGATCAAGCCGTCGACCGGTGAGATCATGGCCGTCGCGCAGAACGCCGCCGCCGACCGCGAGGGTCCGATCGCCACCATGGGCCTGTTCCCGCCCGGGTCGACGTTCAAGATCGTCACCGCGGGCGCGGCGATCGAACGGGACATGGCCACGCCCAACACGCTTCTCGGCTGCCCGGGGCGGATGGACATCGGCCACCGCACCGTGCCGAACTACGGCGGGTTCGACCTCGGCACGGTGCCGATGTCGCGGGCGTTCGCCAGCTCGTGCAACACGACGTTCGCCGAACTCGCCAGCCGGATGCCCCCGCGTGGGCTCACCCAGGCCGCCGCGCAGTACGGCATCGGCCCGGACTACACCATCGAGGGCATCGACACCGTCACCGGATCCGTGCCGCCCACGGTCAACCTCACCGAGCGCACCGAGGACGGTTTCGGTCAGGGCAAGGTCCTGGTCAGTCCCTTCGGGATGGCGTTGGCCGCCGCCACTGTCGCCGCCGGGCGCACCCCGGTTCCCCATCTCATCGACGGACGCGAAACCGAGATCAGCGGTGAGAGCGAGCCCATCCCTGCGGGCGTGGTCGACAGCCTGCGGCCGATGATGCGGCTGGTGGTCACCAACGGCACCGCCGAGGACCTGCAGGGCGCCGGAGATGTGCGCGGCAAGACCGGTGAGGCGGAGTTCGCAGGCGGGTCGCACTCGTGGTTCACCGGATATCGAGGTGACATGGCGTTCTCGGCGCTGATCGTCGGCGGCGGGAGCTCGGAGTACGCGGTGCGGATGCTCAAGGGCATGCTCGACGAACTGCCGCCGGGTTACCTCGCCTGAGCGGCCGACTGTGCCGGATCGGCTGGGATCTGCGCAGCTGACGGCGGTACCGTGGAAGACGCCATGACCGAAATCAACCACATCCCCGGCGGCCTGCCCGCCGACGCCGTCGAGATGCGGATCTCCGATGCCGACCGCAACGGCACGCTGCGCCGGCTGCACAACGCCGTGGCCCTCGGTCTGATCGACATCGACGAGTTCGAAGAGCGTTCGGCGATGGTGTCGCGGGCCCGGCTGCGGTCCGACCTCGACACGCTCGTCGGTGACCTGCCCGGTCCCGGCGCCATCGTCACCTCGGCGGCCGACCGCGTGGAACTGCGCGGTGTGCTCGGATCGCTGAAGCGCCAGGGCGAGTGGGTGGTGCCCAGCAGGCTGGCATTGCACCGGCGCATGGGGTCGGTCGAGCTCGACCTGACGCGTGCGCGCTTCGCGGGCCCGATCGTCGTCATCGAGCTCGACATGAAGTTCGGCGGCCTCGATCTGCGGCTTCCCGACGGCGCCAGCGCGTCCATCGACGATGTCGAGGTCAACGTGGGAAGCGCCCACGACCACCGCAGGGACGCCCCGGCCGAAGGCACCCCGCACGTCATCCTCACCGGCAAGGTGGTGTGCGGTTCGGTGGACGTTCGCGGGCCACGCAAGTCTTTTCGGTTCCCCCGTCCGCTGCGCGGCTGACCGCTACCTGAGCTGTTCGTCGGGCACGCCGTAGCGCTGCTGGTACCCGCGGACCTGCTCGCGGAACTCGGCGGCGTCCAGGCCGGTGTCAGCCCAGCGGTAGCGCGTACCGCCGTGGTCGCCGGGGTGGGCGACCAGGAAGTCGCGCATCCGCTTCTCGGTGGCCGGCTCGAGCTCGCGGCCCAGGCGGGCATAGAGCGCTCGTACCGTGGCCAGCGGGTCCCGGATGAACTCCGCGAACTGCACGTCGACGAAACGCAACCCGCCCAGGGCTCCGGAGTCCCGCAGCGCCATCGCACGATCGAGGCCGATCACGATCTCCTCTCTCGACTGCGTCGCACACTCGTTGATCGAGGACTCGTCGGACGCCAGTCGGTGCAGATGGTGGGTGAGCGCGCTGATGGACGAGATGACGTTGAGCGGATCACGATGGGTCTGCACCATCACCGCGTCGGGGTACTCGGCTGCCAGCGTGTCGAGCTGCCACAGATGCGCCGGTGACTTCAGCAGCCACCGACAGGGCGGCTCTGCCAGACCGGGCACCCCGGACTGCAAGTGTTGCAGGAACATTCGGTGGTAGCGGTAGGCAGCGGTGTGGTCGGCCTCGTGCAGCAGCCAGCGATAGTAGCCGGGCAGCCGGTACTGGACCGAGAAGATCATGCTGCAGAACTGCCCCGCGGTGATGCGGACGCATTCCTGCCCGACCAGAGCGCCCATCGGGTGATGGACCAGCAGTCCGGGCACGATCTGTTCCGACGCCTCGATGGCGGCCTGTGTCTCGGCGATCCGCGGGTCGCTGTCGTAGGCCGCGGGCCGGGGCAGCGGGTAGGGGTGGTCCACCTCCCGGTTCAGTGGCGGTCGCAACGCGGGATCCTGGGCCAGCAGGTCGAACAGGATGGTCGTGCCGGTGCGGGGCTGGCCAACGATGAACAGCGGTCGCCCGACGGGCGACGCGGCGACCTCGGGGTGGCGCCTGCGCCAACCGACGACCCGCAGTCGGTTGGTGAGGGCCCGGACGACGTCCATGGCGGCGATCTCGACGCCGAGATCGTTGAGCCGCGCCTCGGCGGTCAAGCCGTCGCACAGCCGGGCGAGGTCTTCGCGCCAACTGGTGTCGTCGCCGAAGTCGTCGGCACCGGCGGTCTCGACCGACTGTGCGACGAGGCGGTCCGGGTCGAGGCGGCGCCGCGACGGACCGTCGTGCGCACCGCCGGTGCGTCCGGGTTGTCCAGCCAGCGCAGCACCACGAAGCCGCGGCGCCGGCCGCCGGTGTCCAGCCAGTGGCCGTGGCCGAGATCGCTGGCGCCGATCACAATTCGCACCACCCCGTCGACGTCCGGGGCGACGCCCTTGTTCGTGACCGAGCTGTGCCGTTGGTGTGGTTCGAGGCATTCGTGCCAGACGTTCTCGAGCGTGACGTTCCAGTAGCGGGTGTCGGGCGGGGCGAACTCGAGCAGCAGCGATTCGTCGGCGCCGAGCGCAAAAGATCCGAGCATGTACAGGTTGTCCGGTGTGGTGTCCGCGCCCCCGAGTTCGGCGGCTGCGGCGGTGACCAGCGTGTTGGGTTGCGTGAGCAGTTCGGGCTTGATGGTGCGGTGCAACGTGGCCAGCTTGACGATCGTCCACGCCATCGCGGTGAACGCGGCTGCCGCCTCGGCATCGGTTGCAGCGGCGGGCTGGCGAGACACTCGACCGTCATCGACGCCGGGGTCTCGGCGTCGGCGTCGGCGATGTACTCGCGCACCACGATCGCCGACGCGGCCTCGGGGATGGGTATCCACTGGGCGCCGTCGAGCGCGCCTGCGCCCGGGTCGGTGGCGGCGAGCACCAGCGCGAAGGATCCCTGCGTGCACTGCAGTGCGGTGTCGCTGAGATAACCGGCCATCCGGCGGGGCGTCAGCCCGGTGCCCGCGAGCACCTGGAACCCCAGATAGGTGGTGGTGCCGCGTTGTCCGGTGATCCGGTAGCGGTGGTCACCGCGGATCATGGCCAGCAGATATCGGCCGTCGGGATTGGGTCCGCCCACCATCCTGGTGTCGGTGCACATGTCGAAGAAATGTGGCCGCTGCGGGTCGGCCTCGACGGACAACTCGGTGCACAACGCCGTCACCTTGGCCAGCATGCGCAGCCCTTCGCGCCGCTCACGGTCATCGGCGGCGTCTTCGAGGACCGTGCCCGTGAGGTCGGCCAGCATCTGTTGGACGAACCGCCAGGATTCGAGGACCGCCGAGGTGTCTTCGTTGCGAATAGCTTCCACGGTGAGACATAGTCTCACTATGGACGCTGTCTCAGATGAGAAATCGCCGGAAAGCCTGACCGCCCGCAAGCAGCGGGCGACTCGGGCCCGGATAGCGACCGCGGCAGCGCAGGCGGTGGCCGAACACGGATTGGCCGGGGCGACCGTCGAGCAGATCGCCGCGGCCGCCGAGGTCGGTCGCGCCACCTTCTTCCGGTACTTCAACGCGAAGGAGGATGCGGTCGCCGACGGGATGACCGCCCACTGGCTCGACCGCATCACCGCCGCGATCGCGACGCAGCCACCGGGGGCATCGGCCACCGCGGCGGTCGTCGCGGCGTTCGAGGACCTCGGCGACGGCTTCGACGGGATCTGTGACCAGGTTCGCGAGCTCGCGACGTTGACGCGCTCATCGCCGGTCTTCAGCGCCTGGACGCTGCACATCTACCTGCGGTACGAGGCGACCATCGCCGAGTTGGTGGCTCCCCGGTTCACCGACCCGTCACCCGACGATCCGCGGCCACGGCTGCTGGGCGCGCTCGCCATGGCTGCGATCCGGATCGCTCTCGACGACTGGCTGCTCAGCGGAGGTTCGTTGCCGTCGCGGGTGCACCGGGCGCTCGCCGCGATCAACATCGGGTGAAGCTAGCGCGGGTCCAGCACCGCGAAACTCAGCGTCGCGCGCGCCGCGAGCCGGTCGCGCGCCGCGTCGGTGACGTCCACCGCGATGACCGACAGGCGGCGCCCGGCGCGCACCACGGTGGCCTCCGCGCGGGCCGGGCCCTCCAGGATCGGCGCCAGGAAGTGCACGGTCATGTCCGCGGTCGCGACATCCTGCCCCGGTCCGACGTGCCGATCTGCGAGCCGGCCTGCGGCGATGTCGATCAGGGTGGCGACCAGGCCACCCTGCAGGTCGCCACGCCTGTTCACCAGGTCGGGGCGGTTGTCCAACTCGATGACCAGACGCTCGTCGGACTCTTCGACATCACGGAAGTCCAGCCTGCTAACAAGTGACCCGGGGTGACCTGCATCCCACGAACGCTAGCACCATTCTCCGAGAACGAGAGTCCCATTCTCCCGATAGTCTGGCCCCATGCCAGTACGGACCGCCCTTCGCCCCGGCGTGGTGTCACCGACGCTGCCGGTGCCCAAGTCGATCGCCCGCCCCGAGTACGTGGGACGGCCGACGGTGCGTGAGGGCACCGAACCATGGGTGCAGACACCAGAGGTCATCGCCAAGATGCGAGTTGCCGGGCAGATCGCCGCAGGGGCACTCGCCGAAGCCGGCAAAGCCGTCGCCCCCGGGGTCACGACAGACCAACTGGACCGCATCGCCCACGACTACATGGTCGACCACGGCGCCTACCCGTCGACGCTGGGCTACAAGGGCTACCCGAAGTCGTGCTGCACGTCGCTCAACGAGGTGATCTGCCACGGAATCCCCGACTCGACGGTGGTGGAGGACGGCGACATCGTCAACATCGACGTCACCGCCTACATCGACGGCGTGCACGGTGACACCAACGCGACGTTCCTGGCCGGTGACGTCTCCGAGGAGCATCGCCTGCTCGTCGAACGCACCCACGAGGCCACCATGCGCGCCATCAAGGCCGTCAAACCGGGGCGGGCGCTCTCGGTCGTCGGCCGCGTCATCGAGGCTTACGCAAATCGATTCGGCTACAACGTGGTTCGTGATTTCACCGGGCACGGCATCGGCACCACCTTCCACAACGGTCTGGTGGTGCTGCATTACGACCAGCCCGCTGTCGATACCGTGCTCGAACCGGGCATGACATTCACGATCGAGCCGATGATCAACCTCGGCAGCCTGGACTACGAGATCTGGGACGACGACTGGACCGTGGTCACCAAGGACAGGAAGTGGACGGCCCAGTTCGAACACACCCTGGTGGTCACCGACGCCGGAGCGGAGATCCTCACCCAGCTGTGAGGCCCGGCACCTGAGTAGCCTGGTGGCATGACCGGGCACCGGGTGGCGAGGGCTCCCGTGGCGACCCTGGTCGCCGCCGTGCTCGCCGGGTGTGGGCAGGCGATCACCGGCACCGCGGTCTGGCCGGGCGCCAGGCTCGAGCGCGTGGTGCTCACCGAGGCTGACTTCCCCGCCGGGGTGCGGTACCAGCGCATTCTCCGAGACCGCGGCGAAGAAGACGGCGCGGGCGCGCCGCCACCGATGCTCTCGTCGCCCCAGGGTTGCACCGACGGGCTGACCCGGGACATCGCCGCGACGGCCGAGCGCGGGGCAGGCAGCGCCGCGGAGTACGTGGTGGCCTACGACGGTGCGCGGGTGGTCATGACCGTGTTGACGTGGTCGCTGAACCTCGAGCAGTTGGCCGCCACCGCCGAGCGGTGTGCACAGTACGACACGTTCTTCGAGCCGTCCGATCCCGGTATCCCGGTGACCACAACCAAGCTGCAGACCCCACGGCCGGATGCGTTGGTCTACCAACAGACGATGAAGCTGGGCGGCGTCGAGAGCAGCGTGTTCTTCTCGTTCGAGAACGTGGGGACGATGGCGGTGTTCGGCCTCGCTCTGCCCACGCCGGACCCCAGCATCGCCGTCAAAGGCGCGCTGCCGCAGACATTTCTGGAAATCGCCGACCAACAGGCCGAACGCGCTCAGGCGGCTTGACCGCTGGACCAAGAGCATGAAAAGCCGCCCGCGGACTTCGCTGCTGCCTGTAGTTTTACGCAATGCCTTCTCCAATGATCACCGTCGACGGGTTCGGGGTGCCCGTCGAGGTCGCCGGCCCGGAGAAGGGGTCTGTCGTGGTTCTGCTCGGCGCGGCCCATCAGGCGCCCGCCGCTTACGAACCCGTCTGCCAGCGTCTGCACACCGCGTCACTGAAGACCGTCGTCATCGGTCCCGACCCCAGACTCACTGCCAAATCCGTGATCGGCATCCTCGATGCCCTCGACGTCTCGTGGGCGCTGTTGGTCGGTGACCGGCTCGGCGGGGAACTGGCGTGGGAGCTGGCGGCGACCCGACTCGACCGGTTCATCGGGTTGGTGGCGATCGACCGCGGCCACCCGCGGGTGGCCGATCTCGCCGGGGTGGTCCGCGACGAGCGCTGCCCACCCGTCGAGCTGAACACCACCGCGCTGGTGAGCACCCCGGCGGCACGTTCGGTCGCCAGGGCCACCCAGCGCTTCGTGTACGGCGACTACCGGGTCGTCGATCTGCTCGGCCGACGCAATGCGGCCGACTCCACCGCACAACTGGCCGCCGAGATCGTGATGCGCACCAGCACCTGGTGACCTACGGCGAATCGGACTTCGTGCGGTCGACCTCTTCAGGGGTCCAGTTCTGGGGTATTCCCGGCTGTCCGGGGAACAGGAAGTCCACAAAAGCCTTAGCGGTCGGCTGTGGCTCGTGGTTGGCCAACCCGGGCCGTTCGTTGGCCTCGATGAACGCGTACTCCGGCCGGGTGACGTCAGGGACGAGCAGGTCGATGCCGGTGACCGGCACGCCGATCGCGTCGGCGGCGGCGACGGCCACCGACCGGAGTTCCGGGTGCACGGTCGCGGTGACGTCGTGGATCGTTCCGCCCTGGTGCAGGTTCGCGGTCCGGCGGACCCGCAGCCGGGTGCCTTCCGGAAGCACGTCGTCGAACGACCAGCCCGCCTCCTTGACCGTCGTCTCGGTCACCGCGTCCATCGGGATCCGCGATTCCCCGCCGGTGGCGGCCGCGCGTCGGCGACTCTGCGCCTCGATCAGCTCCTCGACGGTGTGGCGGCCGGTCCCGGTCACCTCCGCAGGCCGACGCAGCGCGGCGGCGACCACCTTGCCGTCGATCACCACCAGCCGCAGATCGTCGCCCGCGGCGCGTTGTTCGATGAGCACCTCGGGATGCTGCTCGCGCGCCCGGGCCAGCGCCGCGTCCAGCTCCTCGGGACCGTCCACCCCGACGGTGATGCCCTTGCCCTGTTCGCCGCGGGTCGGCTTGACGACGACGTCGCCCACTTCGGCCAGGAACTCGTGGTCGGCTTCGTCGAAGGTGGCCAGCCGACCCCTCGGCACGATGATGCCGGCGTCGGAGACGATGCGGCGGGTCAGCCGCTTGTCGTCACAACGGCTCATCGCCACTGCAGAGGTGTACTCCGACAAGGATTCCCGGGTGACGACGCTGCGCCCGCCGTGCGACAGCCGCATCTCACCGGCCTCGGCGTCGAGCACCTCCACCCAGATTCCGCGGCGGATGGCCTCGTCGGCGATGATGCGCGCGTACGGATTCAGGTCTTCGACGGTCTCCGGCGGGTGGGTGAACAGTGGTTCGTTGATCGCATTCTTGCGTTTGACCGCCATCACCGGCACCCGGGCGAAACCCAGCTTCTCGTACAGCGCGATCGCGGCGGTGTTGTCGTGTGCCACCGAGAGGTCCATGTAGGCGCGGCCCCGGTCGCGGTACAGGGCGGCGAGGCTGCGAGTCAGTGCGGCGCCGACACCGGGAACGGTGGCGGCCGGGTCGACCGCCAGCGTCCACAGGCTCGATCCGTTCTCGGGATCGGAGAACAGCGCGGCGTGATCCACGCCGGTCACCGTGCCCAGCACGGCGCCGTCGTCGTCACGCACGGCGACCAGGTAGTCGATCGAATTTTGGTGACAGTGGTTGTCCCAGATGACGTCGTTGGGGGCGGGCACCATCCCGCAGCGGACGTAGACCCGGTTCATCTCGTCGGCGTCGACGCGGCTCTCGAGCGTGCGGACACTGAAACCGCGCAGCGTCGGCGCGGTCTCCTCGCTCTCGGCGAACCGCAACCGGTAGGTGTGACTCGGATCGATGAACAGTTCGGCCGGCGCCTTGGACACCAGGACGTGGGGTTCACGCGCGTAGATGCAGATGTCGCGGCGGCCGTGGCCCTCCTGGCGGAGCACCTCGGCGAGCTTCTCCTGGTCGGCGAAGGTCTGTCCGAAAATGAGTCGGCCCCAACCGAGTTCGAGCACGACATCGTCGGCCATCGCGTCCACCATGTGTGGCGGGGACGCGTCGTGGAGAGCCAGTGTGATCCCCTCGGGGTGATCCTCGTCGGGGTCGAGGCGAGGATCGGTGCCGGTCATGCGGCAGGCCCGTTGATGCCGTGCCGTTGCAGCCACAGCTCCAGCAGCGCGATCTGCCACAGCTCGTTGCCGCGCAGCGGGGTGAGCTTGCCGTTGGGGTCGGCCAGCAACCGCTCCACCGACTCCGGGCGGAACAGCCCACGCTCCTTGGCGGCGGGCGCGTAGAGCGCATCGCGGACCAGGTCGAGGTAGGGCCCCTCGAGATGGGTGAGTGCGGGCACCGGGAAGTAGCCCTTGGGCCGGTCGATGACGTCGGCCGGAATCACCTGGCGGGCAGCCTGCTTGAGCACACCCTTGCCCTCGTGCGCCGTCTTGAGGTGCGGCGGGCAGGTGGCGGCCAGCTCGACGAGTTCGTGGTCGAGGAACGGCACCCGGCCCTCCAGCCCCCACGCCATCGTCATGTTGTCGACGCGCTTGACCGGGTCGTCGACCAGCATCACGGTGGTGTCCAGCCGCAGCGCCCGGTCGACGCCGGACTGCGCGCCGGAGCGCGCAAAGTGCTCGGTGACGAAGAGCTCGCTGGGATCGTCCGCGGTGGCGACGGTAGGGGACACCAGCGACGCGTACTCGGCCTGGCCGCGGTCGAAGAACGCGGCCCGGTAGCTGGCCACCGACCCTTCCACCGAGGCCGCCTCCGGCGTTCCCATCGGCGGATACCAGTGGTAGCCGGCGAACACCTCATCGGCGCCCTGCCCCGACTGCACCACCTTGACGTGCTTGGACACTTCCTGGCTCAGCAGGTAGAACGCCACGCAGTCGTGGCTGACCATCGGCTCGCTCATGGCGGCGATCGCGCCGTCGAGCGCTGGCAGCATGCGATCGGTGCCGATGCGGATCTGGTGGTGGTCGGTGGCGAACCTGTCGGCGATGATGTCGGAGTAGTGGAACTCGTCGCCTTTGACCCCGCCCACCGACTCGAAGCCGATCGAGAACGTCTTGAGGCCCTGCTGCTCGGCTTCGGCGAGCAGCCCGACGATCAGGCTGGAGTCGACACCGCCCGACAGCAGACAGCCCACCGGCACGTCGGCGACCAGACGGCGTTTGACGGCGAGCCGCAGGGACTCGAGAACCGCGTCCTCCCAGTCCCGTTCGGACCAGCCGGAGCGTTCCTCGGCGCGGGTGAAGTCCGGCTCCCAGTACGTGGTGGTGGTGCGCGTGCCGTCCGGCTCGATCGCCACCAGCGAGGCCGGCGGCACCTTGCTGATACCGCGCAGGATGGTGCGTGGCGGCGGCACCACCGAGTGGAACGTCAGGTAGTGGTGCAGCGCCACCTGGTCGATGCGGGTGTCGACACCGCCGCCGGCCAGCAACGCGGGCAGTGACGACGCGAACCGGATCCGGTGGGAGTCCTCGGTGACGTAGAGCGGCTTGATGCCGAGACGGTCGCGGCCCAGCAGCACCCGCCCACTGTCGCGCTCGACGATGGCGAAGGCGAACATCCCCTGAAGGTGGTCGACGAACCGGTCGCCCCAGTGGTGGTAGCCCTTGAGCAGGACCTCGGTGTCGCTGTGGGAGAAGAAGCGGTAGCCGTGGCCGTGGAGTTCGTCACGCAACTCTTCGTAGTTGTAGATGCAGCCGTTCCAGGCGACCGACAGGCCGAGGTCGGAGTCGACCATCGGCTGCGCGCCCGCCTCGGAGAGGTCGATGATCTTCAGGCGTCGGTGCCCGAGTGCGACCCTGCCCTGCGACCACACCCCCGCGGCGTCCGGCCCGCGGGGCACCATGTAGGCGGCCATCGCCGCGACAGCGCTGATATCTGGGGTTCTTCCGTCGAGGCGTACCTCGCCGGTGGCTCCACACACCTGTTCGACCCTACTCCAGTGTCGGCGGTTCCTCGATCTGACTTCGCGGCCACGCTACAGGCCCCGGAGCGAAGGTTTGGTACCCGGACATCGTCTGTTGAAACCCCGAAGCCTGTTGAAACCCCCCGAATCGGTGATCCCGCCTGAGGGGCGCGTTCCACCCGGGCCGGATGCTGTTGCGACGGCGACGAGCACCGTCGCGAATAATCGGCGGCCTATTGGTCTGGCGTCCTACCTTTGAACGTGGCATTTTGGGGGAACCGTGGGGAACGGCCGCAGCCGACACCCGCGCCAATGGTCGGGTGACCGTCGGGTTCGGCACGAAGAGAGCGGGAGTACTGATGAGCGTTCGGGCGAAGAAGCGGCAGCACTGATGGGCGGCGCACCGGGGATGCTGTCGAAGGCCGACCTCGAACGCCGGGTCGCGGACGGGGAGATCGACACGGTGATCGTCGCGTTCTGCGACATGCAGGGCCGACTCACGGGCAAGCGGATCTCGTCGCGGCTGTTCGTCGAGGAGGTCGCCGAGCACGGCGCCGAGTGCTGCAACTACCTGCTCGCCGTCGACGTCGACATGAACACCGTCGACGGGTATGCGATCTCCAGTTGGGAAACGGGTTACGGCGACATGGTGATGACGCCGGACTTCAGCACGCTGCGGCTGCTGCCGTGGCTCCCGGGCACGGCGTTGGTGATGGCGGATCTGTCGTGGACCGACGGCGAACCGGTCACGCAGGCGCCGCGCACCATCCTGCAGCGTCAGCTCGACCGCCTCGCCGAACGCGGCATGGGTGCGATCGCGGCCACCGAGCTCGAGTTCATGGTGTTCGACACGCCCTACCGCGAGGCGTTCAAGACCGACTACGCCGGGCTGGTGCCGGCCACCGACTACAACATCGACTACGCGATGCTGGCGTCGACCCGGATGGAGCCGCTGCTGCGTGACATCCGTCTCGGGATGGAGGGCGCCGGGCTCTACTGCGAGGGGGTCAAGGGGGAGTGCAATCTCGGGCAGCAGGAGATTGGATTCCGCTACGACGAGGCGCTCGTCGTCTGCGACAACCACACCATCTACAAGAACGGCGCCAAGGAGATCGCCGACCAGCACGGCAAGAGCCTGACGTTCATGGCGAAATACGATGAGCGCGAGGGCAACAGCTGCCACATCCACATTTCCTTCCGCGGCATCGAGGACGGTGTCGCCAGTGTCCCGGTGTTCTCCGATCCCGACGACGAGCTCGGCATGTCCAAGATGTTCCGCAGCTTCGTCGCCGGGCAGCTGGCCACGCTGCGAGAGATGACGCTGTTCTACGCACCGAACATCAACTCCTACAAGCGGTTTGTCGACGGCAGCTTCGCGCCGACCGCGGTCGCCTGGGGGATCGACAATCGCACGTGTGCGTTGCGGGTGGTCGGCCACGGCCAGGGCATGCGGATGGAATGTCGTGCCCCCGGTGGTGACGTCAACCAGTACCTGGCTGTCGCGGCGCTGATCGCCGGCGGGCTGCACGGCATCGACCAGGAGCTCGAACTGCCGGATGCGGTGCAGGGCAACGCCTACACCAGTGGCGCCGAGCGGCTTCCGACGACGATGACCGAAGCGGTGGAGCTACTGGAGAATTCGCGGGTCGCGCGGGATGCGTTCGGTGACGACGTCGTCGACCACTACCTCAACTACGCCCGCGTGGAGCTCAAGGCGTTCAACGCCGTGGTGACGGATTGGGAGAGGGTGCGTGGCTTCGAACGGCTTTGACGTCGGCACCGATCGACCGGTCATCGGGCTGACCACGTATCTGCAGCCCGCCCAGACCGGAGTGTGGGACGTGCGTGCCAGTTTCCTGCCGGCCATCTACTTCGAGGGGGTCGGGTTGGCCGGCGGCATCTCGGTGCTGCTGCCGCCGCAGCCGGTGGACGCGGCAATCGCCGAGCGTGTGCTCGACGGTATCGAAGGCCTGATCGTCACCGGCGGGCGCGACGTCGACCCGGCGGCCTACGGCAGCCCCCGCCACCCCGCGACCGACGAGCCCGTCGCCGACAGCCGCACCCGGGACGCCTTCGAGTTCGCCCTGGTCGAGGGGGCGCTGCGCCGGGGTCTGCCCGTTCTCGGCATCTGCCGGGGCGCGCAGGTGCTCAACGTCGCGCTCGGCGGCAGCTTGCACCAGCACCTGCCCGACGTGCTGGGACACGCCCACCACCAGCAGGGCAACGCGGTGTTCAGCACCTCGACGATCGTGACGGTGCCCGGGACCCGGGTCGCCTCGCTCGTCGGCGACAGCACCGACGCACAGTGCTACCACCACCAGGCCATCGATCGGATCGGTGACGGCCTGATCGTCAGTGCCTCCGACGCCGACGGCGTGATCGAAGCCGTCGAGGTCGACCCGCGGCGGTATCCGCACAGCTGGGCGGTGGCGGTGCAGTGGCATCCCGAGGAGCGCCTCGACGACCTTCGGCTGTTCGCGGGGCTGGTGGCCGCCGCGACGTCCTACGCAACCCACAAGACCCGGAAAGTGAGCCTATGACCGCCAGCGATGTGATCAACCCCGCGACCGAGGAGGTGCTGCGCACCGTCGAGCAGACCGACGAGTCCGGGGTCGATGACGCGGTGGCCCGAGCCGCCGCCGCCCAGCGGGACTGGGCGCGCCGGGCTCCCGCCGAC
>NZ_JBAUJB010000110.1:0-1796 GCF_049683355.1 Mycobacterium sp. | reverse complement strand
ACCTGGAACACCTTGATGGGACTCATGGAATGCCTTTCTGGAGTGGTCATCTGCTGTCGGCGGCGGCCAGTTCGGCGGCGCTTCCGCCCCTGCCGTCGGGATAGAACTTCATCGCCCACTGGCGGATGGCGGTGAACCCCGCCAACTCGGAGCTCGCCAGCGCCGGCGGGTCGGAATACCGCTGATGTGCCCAGATGTGGATGTCCTGGCTGAACTGCC
The DNA here is from genome assembly GCF_049683355.1 of Mycobacterium sp. Lineage (GTDB taxonomy): Bacteria > Actinomycetota > Actinomycetes > Mycobacteriales > Mycobacteriaceae > Mycobacterium. The sequence continues at coordinate 1,577 of NZ_JBAUJB010000110.1, read as the reverse complement.
GGATCGCCTCGGCACCGAATTCGTGGGCCTTGGCCTCGGCGCGCGCAGGATCTCGGCCCGACTGGTCGGCAGGCCGGCCGATGTAGACCATGAACCGCACATCGGAGGTGAACTCGTCGACCGGGTGATCGCCGAGATGGTCCGGTTTGTCGATCATTCCCCAGCTCTTGGTCACCGCGATTCCGAGCCCGCCGTTGATCGCCTCGACGCCACTGTCGATGTCTTCGATCCTCTGACCGCCGTCGCCTTCGAAGGTGATTGTGAAGTCGACGTAGGACACCGGCCCGTCGAAGTCGTGGCGGGTGAACACGGGCACGATCGGGGTGTTGTGCACGTACTTGAAGTGGGCGAAATCCACACCGTTCTCCAGCACGTACTGCGGGTGCATCTGCAGGCCCTGCCGGAACAACCGCTGCTGGGGAAAATAGTCCGCGGCACTGCTGTCATCGCCGAAGTCGGCGAAGATGTCGGGCGCCTCGAAGAATGGGTCGCGGTCCTCGATGTCGTGCCAGATGTAGACCGACTCGTTGCGCTCCACCACCGGGTATGTCTTGATGCGGCGGCCACGGTTGGGCCGGTCCTCGTACGGGATGCAAACGTTGCGCCCCTGCTGGTTCCACTGCCACCCGTGAAACGGGCACTGCAGCACCTCACCTTTGACGGTGCCGCCGTACCCGAGGTGCGCGCCCAGGTGTTCGCAGTAGGCGTTCATCACCGTCAGATCACCGGACTCGGACCGCCAGGCCACCATCTCCTGGTCGAAGTACTTCATCGTGTGCACGCCGCCGACGGCGATCTCATCGGACCACGCGACCTGAAACCAGCCGGTGGGTTTCATCGACAGGGGTGGTTTGGCCATCGACAATCCCTTCGCGTCCGGCGGCGGTTTCGATGAATGGTAGAGCAGTCTATGAAACAAACATAGTGGGTTCTACGACACCTTCGCTATCCTCGGTCCATGACCGAGGTGGCCGAGCCGACCGGGGTGCCCGCGCGCCGCACGAACAGGCGCGGCCAGGCGACCCGAGAGAACATGCTCGAGGCCGCCCTGCGCTCACTGGCCTCGGGAGATCCCGGGTCGGTGTCGGCCAACCGGATCGCCAAGGACATCGGCGCCACCTGGGGCGCGGTGCAGTACCAGTTCGGCGATGCCGACGGGTTCTGGGCCGCGGTGCTGCACCGGACCGCGCAGCGTCGCGCCGAGATCTTCTCGACGGTGGACGAGGACGCACCGCTTCGCGACCGCGTCGCGGGCATCATCGACACGCTGTATCACGGCCTGGCGGAACCGGATTCGCGTGCGATCGAGAATCTTCGGGCGGCGCTCCCCCGGGATCGCACTGAACTCGAAAGGCTCTATCCCCAGACCGCCGCCGAACTGTACTTATGGGGGCAGTCGTGGCTGCAGACCTGCCGCAACGCGTTCGCCGGCCTCGACATCGACCCCGAACGGGTCCGCGAGGTGGCCACCCTCATTCCCGGCGCGATGCGTGGCCTGGTGTCCGAGCGCCAGCTGGGTTCCTACGCCGACCTCGACGTCGCCCGCCGCGGCCTGGCCAACGCGCTGGTCGCCTACC
>NZ_JBAUJB010000109.1:0-18035 GCF_049683355.1 Mycobacterium sp. | reverse complement strand
AGGTCGTCGCCGTCACCGCCGGCGGGGACAGCCTCGGGATCCCGATGCGGTGCGTGTTCGCCCTGACCGCGATGGGCTTTCTGCCGCAGACGCCGGCAGGAGACGACTTCGCCCCGGAGTCGGTCAGTGTCGACGAGGTGGTGCGGGTCCGGGCGATGCCGGCCTGGCTGCGCATCGACGCACGGTTCGGCACCGTCTACCGTCGTCGCGGCGACCCCGCGGTCGTCCTGCGCTGACCCGTCTGTCCCGCCGTTCCGGCGGGGGCGTCGACCTCAGAACGGCGAGTTGACCATCGATTCCGCCGCCATCTCCAGATAGGCGATCAGTTCTTGGCGGTGGGCGTCATCGAGGGTCTCGGAGTCGATCCCGGCGACGGCGGTGTGCATACACCGCAGCCACGCGTCCCGTTCGAGATAGCCGATCCGGAACGGGGCATGCCGCATCCGTAGCCGCGGGTGCCCACGTTGGTCGGAGTAGGTGCGCGGCCCGCCCCAGTACTGCTCGAGAAACATCCGCAACCGCTCCTCGGCGGCCTCGAGGTCCTCCTCCGGGTAGAGCGGCCGCAGGATCTCGTCCTCGCGCACCAGTTCGTAGAACTTCGCCACGATGGCGTGGAAGGTCGCATGGCCACCGACCGCGTCGTAGAACGACTGCTGCTTCTCGACTGGATTCTCCTGCACGCCCATCGTGTCCATTGTGGGCCATCGCCGTCATCGACCCACCTTCGGACGCTGCTCTGTTGTTCCAGAAGGTGGCGGTCACCCGATGTTCACCGACTGACCAGCGAACACGTCGAGAATTGCCGTGCGGTCCGGGGTGATCCATGGTGGACTGTCCGACGGAGGACGTATGGCTCAGCGCAAGAACGGTCGCGGCCACCGGCACCGGTCCGCGGTCGGCTCATCCGGGTCGACATCAAGTACTGGCACGCGCGCGCTGCACAGCGTCGGCCCAGGCCTGGACGCCCACCCCGGCACGCTTCCCGAAGCGTCGATCTGGGGCCGCAGGCGGGTGTTGCTGCTGAATTCGACCTACGAGCCCCTCACGGCGCTGCCGATGCGTCGCGCGGTGATCATGCTGATGTGCGGTAAGGCCGACGTGGTGCACGACGACCCACAGGGTCCGGTGGTCCACTCGGCGACCAGGACCATCGTGGTCCCGTCGGTCATCCGGCTGCGCACCTTCGTCCGGGTTCCTTACCGTGCCCGCGTTCCGATGACCAGGGCGGCACTGATGCATCGCGACAGGTTCCGGTGCGCGTACTGCGGGGCCAAGGCCGACACCGTCGACCACGTCATTCCCCGCAGCCGCGGCGGTGCCCACTCATGGGAGAACTGCGTCGCCGCGTGTTCGGCATGCAACCACCGCAAAGCCGACCGGTTGCTGACCGAGCTGGGGTGGAAGCTGCACACCACTCCGCTGCCTCCGAAGGGACAACCCTGGCGGGTGCTCTCCAGTATCAAGGAGCTCGACCCGGCCTGGGTCAGATACCTGGGTGAGGGCGCGGCCTGACGGGGCGGTGAGTTACGGTTTCGGTGTGAACACGACCGCACTGATTCACGCCAGCTTTGTGCTGGTTCCGCTGGCCTTGACGCTGTTTCTGTCCCTGTTCATCTTCACCAAGAAGGGTCCGCACCCCGCGACCTTCGATATGTCGGAGAAGTGGACGCACGGCCCGATCCTGTGGGCTGCCGAGGAACCGGCCGATCATGGCCACGGTGGCCATGGTGCACATCTGACAGTGGGAGGTGGCGCAAGTGGCAAGTGGTGAGGTTGCGACCGTCGGGTCGAACGAACTGGCCGAGTTGCCCCGCGGGTACGCCGTCACGTCCAGCGGGCGCCTCTCCGGGGTCACCGAGCCGGGCGAACTGTCGGTGCACTACCCGTTTCCGACGAAGGACCTGGTGGTCCTGGACAACGCCCTGAAGTTCGGCTCGCGCGCTGCCCGGGCACGTTTCGCGGTCTATATCGGTGACCTCGGTGCGGACACTGCGGCCACCGCGCGTGAGCTGCTGGCCAAGGTGCCGACACCCGACAACGCGGTGCTGCTCGCCGTGTCACCCGACCAGAAGGCCATCGAGGTCGTCTACGGGTCGCAGGTCAAGGGCCGTGGCATCGAGGAGACCGCGCCGCTCGGAGTCTCCGCTGCTGCGGCGTCCTTCAAAGAGGGCAACCTGATCGACGGGCTGATCAGCGGCGTGCGGGTGCTCTCGGCCGGCGTCTCACCCCACTGACCCTCGCGGCCTTGTGCCGCGAAATAGCGTTCCGGGTCGTGAATCGCCCGGCGACCACGACCGTGGCTTCACTCTGGCGGTGACGTAGTTGGTGCGCGGAGCGGTGCGCCGGCGACCTTAAAATGGACTGCGGGCCGTTGAGGGGAGGTTCGGGCATTGGGCGTGCTGGACGCGTTCATGGCGGTTTGGGCGAAGGCGCGCGCCACCTTCGGGGAGGGCCTCCCGCAGGACGGGTCCGCCTTCGACGAGAGTGCGACGCTGTTGCGGTTGCAGTCGCAGGTCCAGGCAGCCAGGCCCGGAGAACGCTGGCAGGGCCCGGCGTCGGATGCCTACGCCGTCGCCAACGACCAGCACGCGAGTGTTCTCGGAGGAGCGGCGCATCTTGACCGACGTCTGCGCGCTGAGGTCGACAGGTCGGCTGCGATCGTGACCGCGGGGCGGCGGGATCTCGACGCGGTGCGGGACTGGGTGACGAACGCCGCCGCCACGGTGCCCCAGACCCCGCAGGGCGAGCGGATGCTCTACCCGGTGGTCAGCCGAGGCAGCGGTGAGGTCGTCGAGATCCTGCAACGTTCGCACACGGATATGGCCCAGATCGCCGGACGAATCAGTGGCATCGGCTCCGAGTATCAGTCGCTGCGGGGTGATCTCAAGCTCGGGACCGGAGAGGAAGTTGGGCCCGGTGACGGTCCACTCAACGCTGTCGGCGACGAGGACTCGCCGTGGACCTACCCGTTCGATCCGCCGCCGCCACCCGATTCCGCGCCCGGCGGTGGCAGATGGGAGCTTGGCCAGGCGTTCCCGCCAGGCCCTGGTGGGGGGCCGCCGATGGGGCCGACAGCAGTTCCCCAACCGTGGCACCGCAGTATAGATCCGCCTGTGAAGGGAGGTGGCTCGGGCTTGCAGGATGTCGTTTCACCACCGCCCAACGGCGTAGGCGTCAGACCGCCGCTCGTCCTGCAGGAGTCCTATGAGTTCCGGGTGACCGGCGAGGGATTCAGCAATGCTGACGGTCATCTCCGCTGGGTGCAGCGCGACGGCAGCTGGTATCAGGCCCAGTGGATCGACTACGACCTCGAGGCTAACCACCTGCAACAGCTCACCGGCAACGTCTCTGTACCGTTGGGAGACCACAGCTGGGAGCCCATCGACATCAAAGACATTTACCAGCTGCAGGTGGACAACCCTCGTCTCACCCTCTACATCCCGGATCCGTCGGGCAGCGTGCTCGAACTCGACCCGAACCGGCCTGCAGTGTCAGGGTTGAGATGAGTTCTACTGAGCCGCAACGGTCATCCCGGATGCGCTGGACTTGGATCGCGAGTGCCGCCTTTGTCGCGGTGGCAGCAGTAGCGGCAGCCATGTGGTTCGCCGCCGAGCCCGCCTCCCAGGAGAGGACGGCGGATTGTGAAGTCGTCGAAGCTACGGCACGCCAATGGCAGGCAGCAGTATCGAGCTTGGCTCCGGCTCAGGGAGTTACCGGGCCGAGCGACCAGTTCGTCGACGAGCAGTACACGCAGATGGCGGCCATGGTGCAGACAGCGGCAGATTCTGTGACGACCGCCGACATCAAGCAGCACCTGAGCGAATGGGCGACAGCGGCAGATCGGCTCGCGTTGTCCCAACGAGATGTCCCCGGCGACCCCGAGCCGCCGGAAACGCTCGAGGGGATGCTCGAGGTGTTCAATCCGATAAACGACGCCGCCGGCGCCCTCGGCGAACTCTGCCCGAATATGCCATCAGCGCAGCGGTGAGGGTATACCGACGGATCCCCGGTGATGTGTTGTGCGGCGCTCTCCGCGACGACCATGTCGTGCGGCGAGGATTCCGTACCGGCGACCTCGACGGATTGTGATTTCGTCGCCGGGCTTGTCACCGAGTTCCTGGCCATGGACGGGCAGGACCCAGAAGGCGGTCTCGTCACTGCGCGATTCGCCGACAAGGTGCGAGCGGCCGCGCAGTCGGTCTCGGGCCCGCAGGTGCGCGACGCGCTGAACACCTGCCCGGACGCCTGGACCGCCGGGCATTGAGCCGATCGTCAACGCCGATGAGCGTGCGTCCACGCACCGTGCTGACCGGCGGGTGCTGTGCAGACCCGCGCGCTCGCGCGGAGAGCGAACTCAGCCTGCGTCGAATTCCCGTGCCCGCAGCGAACGTTCGACCCCTGCGCGCCCCTCCAGCACCAGCCTGCGCAGTGCCGGCGGCACGTCGGGATCGGCGAGGAACTCGTCGGCGGCGGCCAACGCGTCCTGGCTGATCTCCCAGGACGGATACAACCCGATGACGACGGTCTGCGCGACCTCGCTGGACCGCCGCTCCCACACACCGGAGATGGCCTCGAAGTACTTGGCGCGGAACGGCGCCAGCAGCTCGCCCTGACCGGGTCGCACGAAGCCGCCGATGATCGCTCGCGCGGTGATGTTGGCCAGCGCGTCATCCTCGACCACCTGCTGCCACGCGGACTCCTTGACCGGTGCCTGTGGCCGCGCGGCCGCTACGGCCGCGGCGTGGCGGCGCCCGGCGGCGGTGGGATCGTTCTTGGCCTCGGCATCGATGAACGGGGTCTCGGCGCCGTCGGCATCGAGGTTTCCGCTGGCGGCCAGCGCGGTCACGATGCGCCACCGCAGGTCGGTGTCGAGAACCAGACCCTCCATGTTCACCGCTGCGGGTTCGTTGTCCAACAGCGTCGACAACACGGCGACATGGTTCGGGGAGAGCACCGACGTGCACAGCGCATTGACGAACGCCAACTGGTGATCCGAACCGGGAGCCGACTCGCGCGCCAGGTCCAGCAGCGCATCACCGAAGGCAGGCCAGCCATTCGCGGCCGCCCAGCCCGGGTCGGCATAGGAACTCAGCGCCGTCTGCGCCTGCAGGATGAGGCGCTGTGCCACTCCCACCTCGGACTCGGCATGCAAACCGCTCATCACGAGCGCGACGAAGTCACGGGCGCGCAACTCCGCGTCGCGGGTCATCTCCCAGGCCGCCGACCACGCCAGGGTCCGGGGGAGAGGCTCGGCGATGTCAGCGATGCGGGTCAGCACCGTCTGCAACGACTCGGGATCCAGCCGCAGTGAACAGTAGGTCAGGTCATCATCGTTGACGAGAACCAGCTTTCCCCGCGGAACACCTTGCAGTGCGGGTACTTCGGTGGTCTCACCCTCGACGTCGAGCTCCTCGCGGTGAACCCGCACCAACTTGCCGGTCTCGTCCTGGTCGTAGATGCCGACCGCCAGCCGGTGAACCCGGGTCTCGCCCGCACCTGGTTTGGCCCCGCCCTGGTCGATCGCGAACCGGATGAACCGGCCGCCATCATCGACGTCGAAATCCGGACGCACGGTGTTGAGCCCGGTGGTCTTGAGCCACTGCCGGCCCCAGCCCGACAGGTCACGGCCGGACGACTTCTCCAGCGCCCCCAGCAGATCGCCGAACGTCGCGTTGCCGAACGCGTGGTCGCGGAAGTAGTCCCGCAGGCCGGCGAGAAACGCCTCCAGGCCGACGTAGGCGACCAGCTGCTTGAGCACGCTCGCGCCCTTGGCGTAGGTGATGCCGTCGAAATTCACCTCGACGGCGTGCAGGTCGGGGATGTCTGCGGCCACCGGATGGGTGGACGGCAGCTGATCTTGGCGGTAGGCCCAGGATTTCTCGACGTTGGCGAACGTCGTCCACGCCTGGGTGTATTCGGTGGCCTCGGCCTGGCACAGCACCGAGGCGAACGTCGCGAACGATTCGTTGAGCCACAGATCGTCCCACCACTGCATGGTCACCAGATCGCCGAACCACATATGGGCCATCTCGTGCAGGACCGTTTCGGCCCGCCGTTCGTACGACGCCCGCGTCACCTTCGACCGGAAGACATAGTCCTCGAGGAACGTCACCGCTCCGGCGTTCTCCATCGCGCCTGCGTTGAACTCCGGGACGAACAACTGGTCGTACTTGCCGAACGCATACGGCGTGCCGAAGTTGTCGTGGTAGAAGGCGAATCCCTGCTTGGTCTCGGTGAACAGCCGGTCTTCGTCCATGTACTCGGCCAGGGACTTGCGGCAGAAGATACCGAGCGGGATCTCACCGTGGGCATCGGAGTACACGTCATCCCAGCGGGCGTACGGCCCGGCGATCAGCGCAACCAGATAGCTGCTCATCCGCGGTGTCGCCGCGAAGGTGTGCTCCTTGGCCCCGCTGGATTGCCGGGCGCTGACGGTCGCGCCGTTCGAGATGACCTCCCAGTGCTCCGGAGCAGTCACGGTGACGTTGAAGACAGCCTTGAGGTCGGGCTGGTCGAAGCAGGCGAACATCCGCTTGGCGTCGGCGGTTTCGAATTGCGAGTACAGGTAGACCTCGTCGTCGACGGGGTCGACGAACCGGTGCAGCCCCTCGCCGGTGTTCGAGTAGCGGCAGTCCGCATCGATCACCAGGACGTTGTGCTCGGCCAGCCCGGTCAGCAGGACGCCGGTCGACTCGTCGTAACCCGACACGTCGAGGTCGGCGCCGTTGAGCGTGGCGTTGCGGATCTGCTCCGCGGCGAGGTCGATATAGGTGTCCGCGCCGGCGAGTGCGTCGAACGTGACGGTTGTCAGCGAACGGAAGGTGCGCTCGCCGGGCTTGCCGTCGCCGTCGGTGAGATCCAGCGCGATGTGATAGCTGCCCACGGTGATGAGGGCGGCGCGCTCGGCTGCCTGGTCGCGGGTCAGATTAGGAAGGGCCACGCTCGTCAACACTAGCCTGACCACGGGAAGACATGTTGGGTGTCAGTGGTTGTGCCGTGGGGACGTCTGTCACAGCTTCGTCATCGAGGAGAGGACCACATATGTCAGACAAGGCTCGCGCGGATTTCTGGTTCGACCCGCTGTGCCCGTGGTGTTGGATCACCTCGCGCTGGATCCTCGAGGTGGAGAAGGTCCGCAACATCGACGTCCGGTTCCACGTGATGAGCCTGGCGGTGCTCAACGAGGGCAGGGATCTGCCCGAGGAGTACCAGGAGATGATGAAGACGGCGTGGGGACCGGTGCGCGTGGCGATCGCCGCGGAAAGGGCCGAAGGCGCCGACGTGCTCGGTCCGCTCTACACAGCGATGGGGACCCGGATCCACGACAAGGGCTATCGGGACTTCGACAGTGATTTCAGCCAGGTGATCAAGGAGTCGCTCGAGGAGGTGGGACTGCCCGCCGAGTTGGCGGACGCCGCGACCAGCGACGGCTACGACGAGGCGCTGAGGGAAAGTCACCACGCCGGAATGGACCCGGTCGGCGAGGACGTCGGCACGCCGACGATCCACGTCAACGGCGTCGCGTTCTTCGGCCCGGTGTTGTCGCGTATCCCGCGCGGCGAGGACGCGGGCAAGCTGTGGGACGCCTCGGTGATCTTCGCCTCGTATCCGCATTTCTGGGAGCTCAAGCGCACCCGTACCGAGCAGCCGGTCTTCGAGTGAGTCAGGCGGGCTGACCTCACCCACGCACTCGGCGAGGAAGACGTGCTCGACAGCGTGGCCTGCCGGCAACGACCGTCGCCGCGCAATTGTTTCCGCCGTGTTGACTCGAGTTGCGCAGCGCCCCTGCGGGGGTGACGGTATTGCGATGACTGTCGCTGACCGCACCGAGGGCACCTACCGCGACCGCATCGTCGCAGTGGAGCCCGGCGGCAACGAGTACATCGACGAAGCCGACCGCCACGGTGGTCCGCGGCAACTGTTCTGGACCTGGACGTCGCCCAATCTCGAGTTCGCGACGATATTCGTCGGAATGCTCGCGGTGCTCGCGTTCGGCATGACGTTCTGGCAGGCGGTCCTCGGCATCGTCATCGGAACCGGGCTCGGCGCGGTCGCGCACTACTTCCTGTCCGCGCGTGGCCCGTTGCACGGCGTGCCCCAAATGGTGCTGGGCCGACTGCCTTTCGGATTCAAGGGCAACGCCGTCCCGGCGGTGCTGATGTCAGTCACCGCCGGCGTGGGCTGGTTCGCCACCAACAGCGTCAGCGGTGCGTTCGCGCTGTCCACCCTGTTCGGGTTCGGTCCGCTGGTAGGCCTGGTCGTCATTGTGGTGGCACAGACCGCGCTGGCGTTCTTCGGGCACAACCTGGTGCAGGCGTTCGAGCGGTACTCCTTCCCGGTGCTGGCCGTCGCCTTCGTCGCGGCGTCGGTGGCGATCTTCGCCCATGCCGATATCGGTAACACCGCGCCCAGCGCCGGGGGTGTCGGCGGGATGGGCGGCTTCCTGCTCACCGTCGGTACGTCGTTCGGGTACGCGGCCGGCTGGACCCCGTACGCTGCGGACTTCACCCGATATCTGCCTGCCACCGTGTCCCCGGCACGCACCGGGTTCTTCGCCGCCGCAGGCCTGTTCACCGCGTGCGTGGTGCTCGAGGTGGTGGGTGCGGCGTCGGTGACGACCGGGGAGGCGACGCTGGCGGACCCGACCGGGTCGTTCACCGCAGAGCTGGCCTCGCCGCTGGCGAAGGCGACACTGCTGGCGATCGCCGTCGGTGCGGTCGCCGCCAACGCGATCAACGTCTACTCCGGCGCGATGGCTTTTGTCACCATAGGGATCAAGCTGCCCGCCCACGTCGCGCGGGCTGTGGTGACGGCATTCTTCGGGGTGGCCGGTTTCCTGGTGGCGTGGTGGGCACTGCCCGATGCCGCCCACAGCTACGAGGCGTTCCTGCTGATCATCGCCTACTGGGTGGGGCCGTGGCTGGGCGTGGTGTTCGCCGACCAGTACCTGCGGCGTGGCCGACCGGTCGCCCACCTGCTCTACGACCGCTCCTACACCAACTGGGGAGGGCTGGCCGCGTTCGTGATCGGCCTGGTGGTGTCGGTGGGGCTGTTCGCCAACCAGGAGTTGCTCGTCGGCGCCCTCGCTGCCGCGGTGCCCGAACTCGGGGATGTGACGTTCTTCGTCGGATTCCTGCTCGCCGGGACGGCATACTTGCTTCTGTGCCGCTCCAAGATCACCGCCGAGAAGGTATGAGTTCTCCGCTCGAGATGCTCGACGTCGCCGTAGAGGAGGCGCGAAAAGGATTGTCCGAAGGCGGTATCCCGATCGGAGCCGCGTTGTTCTCGACCGAGGGGAGAGTGCTCGGCCGCGGCCACAACCGCCGCGTGCAACTCGACGACCCGTCCATCCACGCCGAGACCGACGCGTTCCGCAACGCCGGCCGGCAACGCGGCTACCGTTCGACGGTGATGGTCACCACGCTCTCACCCTGCTGGTACTGCAGCGGACTGGTCCGGCAGTTCAACATCGGCGCTGTGGTGATCGGGGAGAGCCGGACCTTCACCGGCGGCCACGATTGGTTGGCCGAGAACGGGGTGTCGGTCACCCTGCTCGACGACGATCGTTGCGCGACGCTGATGCAGGAGTTCATCGCGGCCAACCCGGAACTGTGGGCGGAGGACATCGGTGAGTGAGGAAGAGCAGTGAACGCCATTGCAACCGTTGATCTTTCACGTTGGCACGACGGCGGCCCCCGCGGTGACGAGATCGCCGCCGACGTCGACGCAGGTCTGCAGCGAGCGGGCTTCATCCTGGTCCGCGGTCACGGTGTGGACCCGGCGCTGACGCACGCTGTTCGGGCCGCGGCCCGTGAGTTCTTCGCCCAGCCCCACCACGTCAAGGCCGGCTACTCGGTTGCGGTGGGTGGACACGGCTGGTTGGCCCCCGGTGCGGAGGCCAACGCCTACGCCGAGGGCACGGAGACCCCACCGGATCTCAAGGAGAGTTTCAGCCTCGGTGCCGAGACCGCGACCGGGGACGTCGACGTCGACCGGATCTGGTTCGCCCCCAACGTCTGGCCGGCCGAGGTGCCCTCACTCGAGAGGCTGGTGACCGAATACACCGCCCAGATGCGGCGCGTCGCCGACGAACTGCTGGCGTTGTTCGCGCACGCGCTCGGCCTGCCCGCGAATCCGTTCGCGGCGATGGCGAGCACCCCGACGTGGACGATGAACATCAACCACTACCCACCCGTCAGCGTGGTGGGTGAGCCGGAACCCGGCCAGTTCCGCATAGGACCGCACACCGACTTCGGGACGGTCACCATCCTGGACCGCGAGCCCGGCGCCGGCGGGCTGCAGGTGTACTCCGAGGAGGCGGGCTGGGAGGACGCGCCGTACGACCCCGATGCCCTGACAGTGAACATCGGCGATCTCCTGGAGTACTGGAGCGGACGGCGCTGGCCTTCGGGCCGGCACCGGGTGCTGCCGCCGCAACCGCATGCCCCCGAAGAGGACCTGGTGTCGCTCATCTATTTCTACGAGGCCAACCACGACGCGGTCGTCACCCCGCTGGAGCCACCCGTCGGCAAGGTGTCCGCCTTGCCTCCCGTCACGTCGGCGGCGTTCATCAATGAGCGTCTCGACGCGATCACCGTGGGCTGAAACGCCGCTGTCGCGCGCGGTGAGTGCGACGAGAACACACATGCCTGGCGGCGTGTCGCTGCGCAAACGCGCGCGCTCGCGGAGCAGGGGGAAAATGTAGGGTGTCCGCATGCGCGTCTACCTCGGGGCCGACCACGCCGGATACGAGCTCAAGCAGGCCATCATCGAGCACCTGACCCAGTCGGGGCACGAGCCGGTCGACTGCGGCGCCTTCGACTACGACGCCGACGACGACTATCCGGCGTTCTGTATCGCGGCCGCACAGCAGACGGTGGCTGACCCCGGCAGCTTGGGCATCGTGCTCGGTGGCTCCGGCAACGGCGAGCAGATCGCGGCCAACAAGGTGCCGGGTGCACGCTGTGCGCTGGCCTGGAGCACCAAGACGGCATCGCTGGCCCGTGAGCACAACAACGCCCAGCTGATCGGAATCGGCGGCCGCATGCACACCACCGAGGAGGCGCTTGCGATCGTCGACGCCTTTCTGACCACCAAGTGGTCGCAGGCCCCGCGCCACCAACGGCGCATCGACATCCTCGACGAGTACGAAACCACCCACGTCGCGCCCCCGGTGCCCGGCGCCTAACCCATGCCCGAGGGGCACACGCTGCACCGGCTGGCCCGGCAGCATCAGCGTCGGTTCGGACGTGCGCCGGTGGTGGTCTCGAGCCCGCAGGGGCGATTCGAAAGCGGCGCCGCCATGGTGAGCGGGCGCGTGCTGAAGAAGGCCACCGCCTGGGGCAAGCATCTGTTCCACCACTACGAGGGCGGTCGGGTGGTGCATGTGCACCTCGGGCTGTACGGGACGTTCACCGAGAAACCCGTGCCGTTGCCGTTGCCAATCGGGCAGGTGCGCATGCGGATGCTGGGCGCCGAGTACGGCACCGACCTACGGGGGCCGACGGTGTGCGAGGTGATCGAGGAGCCCGAGGTCGCCGACGTGGTCGCCAAGCTGGGTCCCGACCCGTTGCGTGCCGACGCCGACCCGGAGTTGGCGTGGCGACGAATCAGCAAGTCCCGCAGGCCCATCGGCGCGCTCCTGATGGACCAGGCAGTGATGGCCGGGGTAGGCAATGTGTACCGCAGCGAACTGCTCTACCGGCACCGGATCGACCCGCTGCGCCCCGGCGCGACGATCACCGCCGACGAATTCGACGCGATGTGGACCGACCTCGTGGCGCTGATGAAAGTCGGTGTGCGCAGAGGGAAGATCATCGTGGTGCTACCCGAACATGACCGCGGCGCACCGTCATACCGGCAGGGCCGGCCGCGAACATACGTCTACCGTCGCGCCCTCGATCCGTGCCGGGTGTGTGGAACGGGCGTCCGGACCGCGGTGTTGGAGGGGCGAAACCTGTTCTGGTGCCCCGGCTGTCAGAGCTGACGCAGGGCTAGAAACCGCCGGCTAGAAACCGCCGGCTAGAAACCGCCGAAGTCGCCGCCGAAATCGCCGCCGAAATCGCTGCCGCCCCAGTCGCCTCCGCCGGTGTCCCAACCGCCACCGGTGTCGCCGCCTCCGTCGAAGCCGCCACCGTCCTCGCCGGCGGCAAGGCCGTCGCCGTAGCCGTCCCCGTAACCGTTCTCGAACGCCTGGGCGTCGTAGCCGACGCCGCCCATCCCGGAGAACAACGCACTGAACAGGAGCACCGAGCCCATGCCCCAGGCGCCCGCGACCAGCGCGGGCTTCCACCACGGCTCGGAGTACCACCCTGCCGGTACCGGCCGGCCCGCGACCCGGCCGCCCGGGTAGTAGTTGGGGGTGCGTTCCGTGGGAGCCGGCGACGCCTCGATCTCGCGTCCCTCGAACTGCACGCGCCGGTCCTCGGTGACCGTTCCGGCCGTGCGCTGGCCCGAAAGCGACTCCAGCTCGGGGCCGGGGTCCATGTCCATCGCGATGCGCGCTGCCCGGACGTAGTACAACCCTTCCATCGCGCTCTCCTTGGCCAGTTCGGCCTGCCGACCGGTGGTGGCCTGGTCGATTTGGGAGGACGCCGCGGTGTAGCGCTCGGAGGCGTCGGCGAGGGCCTGCTTGGAGGCGTTGTCGGTGCCGGAGAGGGCGTACACCTGACCGCCCAGACGTTCGATGACACGGCGGGCGTCGGCCTTCGCATCGGCCAGTGATGCCGCTCTGCGCTTCTTCGAGGCGTTGGCGGTGGTGTACACGCCGGCCCCGATTGCCGCGACGACCAGCAGGATCAGAACGAGCAGTGCGCCTTCCATGGCTCACAGCGTACCGACAGGTCGGACCTCGCCCCGCTGATCGGGGAGCGGCACCGTCGCCGGGGAGGCCAGGATCGTCTCTGCCGAGGATGTTGTCGTTGCTGGAATCGGTCACAGTAATTGTCAGGAGTGTCAAGAGTGGCTAGACTCGCGGTGCAGTTCAAACCGTGAGCGCAGAACCCCGGAGATCTCTCATGACCTATGCCGTCGAACTTATCACCTTGCTGCTGGGATTCTCCGTGTTCTTGGCGATGGACGAGAAGACCTACTGAACCGCAAAGTGCAGAAATAGTTATGCTCTCGTGATTTGCTGAATCTGCACACAGGCGTGATTTCCGGCTGCTGTCACAGTCGGTGCATCTCCCTGGCCATCGCTGCGTGCTCGAAGTAGTCCGGCCGGCGTTGCGCCACCCGTCGCCGACGAGCCCGTCGTTCTGTGCGGCTCGCCCACCAGGTGTGCAGCCCGCCGATCCGGCGATTGCCCACCGCCGAGCCGGTCGCGGCGCTGCCGAGCAGCACTTCGGTGACACTGATGAACACCGGCTCGGCGGGGGCTGCCGCGGTCTCGGGCGGGCAAGCGGGCCTGGACAGGGTTTCGGTGTATTCGTTCATGTCCACCAGCGTCTTGCACACCGCCTGCGATGGCTTGGAGTTCACATGGAGATCGTGTGGAGATACGGGATCTCGCCAGGGTGGGTCGGCTCAGCTCCACAGCTCCGCAAGGCCGCTCAGTGACATCCACCCGAGATACAGCGTCAGCAGCCACACGGCGAGGGCCACCAGCTTGAGCCACATCGGGTACTGGTAGCCGTGCATCAGGTCGCGGCGCATCCAGGCCACCCACATCACCACGGTGAACCCGATGGGAAGGATCAGGCCGTTGAAGGCTCCCGCGAAGACCAGCAGCGTCACCGGTGCGGTTCCGAGGACCACGAACAACACGGCGCTGATCGCGATGAAGCCCACCGTCAGGATGTTCTGGCGGCGGCGGGTGGTTTTCGTCGTGGTGAGGAAGGACACCGACGTGTAGGCGGCGCCGATCACCGAGGTGATCGAGGCGGCCCACAGGATGACGCCGAAGAACACCCCGCCTGCGGTGCCGAGCGCGGCTTCGAACGCCGACGCGGTGGGGTTGTCGTCGGCGAGGAGGGCGCCGCCGGCTGTCACCCCGAGGATCGCGAGGAACAGCAGCGTGCGCATGACGCCGGTGACGATGATTCCGTACAGCGACGTCCGGGTGATCCGGCCGACGTTGTCCGGGCCGGTCACGCCGGTGTCGAGGAGGCGGTGTGCGCCGGCGTAGGTGATGTAGCCGCCGACCGTGCCGCCGACGATCGTCGTGATCGCGAGGAAGTTGACCGACTCCGGCAGGACCGCGTTGCGCAGCGCCTCGCCGAGAGGTGGCCGCGACACGACGGCGGTGTAGGCGGTCATGAGGATCATCCCGGCGCCGAGCACGACCACGATCCGGTCGAGCCCCACGCCGGCCCGCTTGCTCAGGAACACCCCGATGGCGATGAGCGCCGAGAGCGCTCCTCCGACGCGCGGATCGAGGCCGAACATCGCGTCTGTGCCGAGGCCGGCGCCGCTGGTGTTGCCGATGTTGAACACCAGCCCGCCTACCACCACCAGTGCGGCGAGCGCGTAGCCGACACCGGGCAGCACCTTGTTGCCCAGTTCGTGGGCCCGGATCCCGGATACCCCGATGACCCGCCACACGTTCAACTGGACGGCGAAATCGATGATGATCGAGGCGACGATCGCGAACGCGAAGGCCGCGCCGAGCCTGACGGTGAAGTCGGTGGTCTGGGTGATGAATCCGGGGCCGACCGCACTGGTGGCCATCAGGAACATCGCGCCCAGGAGCGCGGTTCTGGTCGCCTTGGCGGACTTCTGACCCGCACGCTCGTCGTCGGAGACGGCCACGGGGTCCGGTGCGGAGTGTTCGGGCGTTGCCATGTCGCTTCCCTTGGTCCGAACCGGCATTTTCAAGTTTGGAGATACTGGCCTCGTCGAGGACCCCGTCGTCCGGCCGCCGATTACCCGACCAGCGCGTCGTCGAATCCTCGGATTTCGCCGCAGTCACTCGGGAACCGCGGCGAACCGTCAATTCGGTGACAGTGGATTGGGCAGGGCGTAGATTTGGGTCAGATCAGGGGTCGGGCAAATGTCCCGGGGAGGCCTGCACAAGTGGGCAAGATTCGTCGAATCGCAATCGCAGCCGTGGCGTGTTTCGCGCCGGCCGCGTTCGTGACGGTGGTTGTTCCAGCCGTGGCGCAGGGCGCTGAATGCGGTGCAGGAACGGTGTACGACCCGCCCACCGACACGTGCGTGGCAGCACCGGTTCCACCACCGCCGCCCCCGCCGCCGCCGTGGAACGGCGACCCGACGCCGGGCTTCTCTATCGGCATCTGCGCGCCGATCCCATTCGTGGCTTTGTGCACCGGGATCTGAGCTGCCGAAGGACTCCCGATGATGACGGCGAAGACGCCCGCTGATGAGTGACGCAGGGCGCTGCGACCCGCCAGCGAGGACGGTTGCTGAGAGCGGGCGACGGGAATCGAACCCGCGTAGCTAGTTTGGAAGACTAGGGCTCTACCATTGAGCTACGCCCGCATGTGCTGCACATAGAGGACAGTACCGGCAGACTGTACCGGCCCCGCCCAACTCAAATCCAATTGAAGGCTTTGTCTGGTCAGGCCGTAGTATCGCCGGTGGTCCGGCGCTGCGCGACGCCAGCGACGACCGGGGTGTAGCGCAGCTTGGTAGCGCATCCGCTTTGGGAGCGGAAGGCCGCAGGTTCAAATCCTGTCACCCCGACCAGCACCACCACCCGAACGGCAATAGAGGAGTACGAAACGTGAAGAGCACCGTCGAGAAGTTGAGCCCGACCCGGGTTCGCATCAACGTGGAGGTGCCCTTCACCGAGCTCGAACCCGAGATCGACAAGGCGTTCAAGCAGCTGGCCAAGCAGATCCGGCTGCCCGGTTTCCGGCCCGGCAAGGCGCCGCGCAAGCTGCTGGAAGCCCGCGTCGGCCGCGGCGCGGTGATCGAGCAGGTCGTCAACGACGCGCTGCCCGGGCGCTACAGCGAGGCGGTGACGTCGTCGTCGCTGCAGCCCATCGGCCAGCCCGAGATCGAGATCACCAAGCTCGAGGACAACGAGGAGCTGGTGTTCACCGCAGAGGTGGACGTCCGCCCCGAGATCGACCTGCCCGACCTGGACACGTTGAAGATCACCGTGGACCCGATCAGCGTCACCGACGAGGACGTCGCCACCGAGCTGGAGAACCTGCAGAAGCGGTTCGGCACCCTGACCGGTGTCGAGCGCGCTGCCGAGGACGGCGACTTCGTGTCGATCGACCTGTCGGCGACGGTCGACGGTGAGGACGTCCCCGAAGCCGCCACCGAGGGGTTGTCCCACGAGGTCGGCTCCGGTCAGCTGATCGACGGCCTGGACGAGGCCATCATCGGCCTCAAGGAGGGCGAGAGCCGCGACTTCACCACCACCCTCGTCGCCGGTGAGCACGCCGGCCAGGAGGCGCAGGTGAGCGTCACCGTCAAGTCGATCAAGGTGCGGGAGCTGCCCGAGCTCGACGACGAATTCGCGCAGTTGGCAAGCGAGTTCGACACCATGGAGGAACTGCGCGGCGACCTCAGCGAGCAGGTCACCCGGAGCAAGCGAGTGCAGCAGGCCGAGCAGATTCGCGACAAGGCCATCGAGGAGCTGCTCGAGCAGGTCGAGGTGCCGCTGCCGGAGAAGGTGGTGCAGGCCCAGGTCGACGACACCCTGCACAACGCCATCCACGGGCTGGACCACGATGAGGCGAAGTTCGAGGAGTCGCTCAAGGAGCAGGGCAGCAGCCGCGAAGAGTTCGACGCCGACAACCGCACCAACGCGGAGAAGGCCATCAAGACCCAGCTGCTGATGGACGCCATTGCCGACAAGCTCGACATCCAGGTCGGCCAGAACGATCTGACCGAGCGCCTTGTGTTGATGTCTCGCCAGTACGGCGTCGAGCCCCAGCAGCTGCTGCAGATGCTGCAGCAGAACAACCAGCTGCCGGCGATGTTCGCCGACGTCCGCCGTGGCCTGACAGTCGCCGCGGTGGTGCACGGTGCCACCGTCACCGACACCGACGGCACCGAGATCGACACCACCGAGTTCTTCGGTCCCTCCGGCGAGCAGGCTGCCACCGCGAGCGGTGAGGACGTTGAGGCGGCGGACGATGTTGAGGAAGACGACGTTGTGGAAAACAGCGTTGAGGAAATCACTGTGGAAACCAGTGATGACGCGGGCAGTGCCGAGGACGCCGACACTGCCGAGGACGCCCCCGAGGCCGACGACTCGAAGTGACGCTCTGAGCGAACGGGCACCGACTGGGGACTCCCCAGCGGCGCGCGTTGGTTAGTGTCATCCGTAAGACCGGTTACCGCGTAGCAAGTACGTAAAGAAAGCAGGTATTCAGTCGTGACTGACATGCGTGGCGCCTCATCGGGCCTGAACCTTGTCGACTCGGTGTACGAGCGGTTGCTGTCCGAGCGGATCATCTTCCTCGGCTCGCAGGTGGACGACGACATCGCCAATCGGCTGTGCGCGCAGATCCTCCTGTTGTCGGCCGAGGATTCGACCAAGGACATCCACCTCTACATCAACTCTCCCGGCGGCTCGATCAGCGCCGGCATGGCGATCTACGACACGATGGTGCTCGCGCCGTGTGATGTGGCGACCTATGCGATGGGCATGGCCGCCTCGATGGGCGAGTTCCTGCTGGCCGCAGGCACCAAGGGCAAGCGGTATGCCCTGCCGCACGCCCGCATCCTGATGCACCAGCCCCTGGGTGGTATCACCGGCGGCGCGGCCGACATCGCGATCCAGGCCGAGCAGTTCGCGCTGATCAAGAAGGAGATGTTCCGCCTCAACGCGGAGTTCACCGGCCAGACCATGGAGCGCATCGAGGCCGATTCCGATCGCGACCGCTGGTTCACCGCTCAGGAAGCCCTCGAGTACGGCTTCGTCGACCACATCATCACCCACGCCAATTTCAACGGGAGTGCCTCATGACCCAGCCCCACGGCGGTGCCGTGAACCAGCCCCAGGCGCGCTACATCCTTCCGTCGTTCATCGAGCACTCCAGCTTCGGGGTCAAGGAGTCGAACCCGTACAACAAGCTGTTCGAGGAGCGCATCATCTTCCTCGGCGTGCAGGTCGA
>NZ_JBAUJB010000108.1:0-5913 GCF_049683355.1 Mycobacterium sp. | reverse complement strand
GCCACCCGCTGCAACACCAGCATGTCCTCATCGCGCGCGGCGACGACATGACGTTCCCCCTTGCGACACACCACGAAGCGCACCATTTTGCCACCCACGTCGCGGCGCCACCAACGGCAGTCCAGGGTTCGATCGGGCCGACTCAGGGCGTCGACCATCGCAGCGACCTCCGGATGTGGGTCGCCGAACGCGGTGAGAATCCCCTGCGCGGTCAAGTCCCGGGTCACCTGGTCCCACACCAGGACCCGCTGGTCTTCATAGGGGATGTTCGGCCGGATCCCCAGAGACAGCGGGAAGTCCACGAGGTGGAGACGGTCGGCGATGACCAACATGCCGTCGATTGTCACTTCCACCCCGACCACATCGTCGTAATGGGTGGGTTCACTGTCTCCGAAGAACGCGCCGGCCGTCATGGCGACAGCCGCAGCGCGCCGCGCCGAGCCAGTTCGTCGAGGTGGTGCCCCGAGTCGGAATCGGTTGTCTCATAACCATCGGCAGCGGCCGCCAAGGTGTCTCCGAGGGAGCGCGATCGGTCGGCGGCGCTGTTGGCGGCATCACGTCTCGCCTGCTGGATCACCTCGACGGCGCGCGCAGTGGACCACGCGATCGTGCCGTGTGATGTGCGGATCCCGCTGTCCACACCGGACACCGAGTCGCCGGCGTGGCCGAATTCGACCGCCGCCTGGCCGTGTCTGCCGGCCAGGGTCCGGAGGTGGTCGGTGGTGACCTGCACTGACGCACGGGACATATGGGGGAACTCCTGCTCTCTATTGCGGCGGTCTCGTCGGCGCCGGCGGTGCGGGCGGCGGCCCGGATTCCACGTCGCCCCGCGGCAGCGGCGGTGAACCCGGGGATTCGGCAACGCCGGTGGACGCAGCGCCGCCGGCGCCGACGTCGCTGTCTGCGGTGTCGACGTCCCGGTCGGAACCATCGTCGGCCGGGTCGTCGGCGGGCGTCCGTGCGACGGCCTCATCGTCGACGGATCCACCGGTGTCGGCTCCCCCTGCCGAGGTCAGCGCGGACAACGACTGGCCCGCAGCCCCGGCGACCCCGGTCATCACGGCTGCCATCGGGGCGACCATCGATCCGATCATGCCGCCGACGAGCCCGAAGGCCGAGGACATACCCGACATCGCATCGGTCGGCATCGCCGATGTGGGCGCCGGTGGCACGGGTCTGTCGGCTGGCAACGGTGCCGCGCCGCCGGTGACGTGAGTCGGCGGGAGTTCAGGTGTCACCTCGGCGATCCGCAGCGGCTCCGCGACCGGTAGGGACTGCTCAGCGGCGGAGTCAACCGGCTCGGACGCTGGCGGCTCGTCGGACGCCGGCCGTCCGGGTACGTCGTCGGGTTCGACCGGGGCTGCTTTGCTCTCCGTCAGCGCCGAGTATTCACCGGCGAGTTGCTGCAGGTGTGCGGCGTTGTCGCCGACCTCCAGCGAGAGCTTATCGAGTTCCGCGCTGCTGACGCTCAGGGCGGATTTCACCGCCGACAACTCGAATACCGCCTTCATCGCCTCGCCCACGCCGGGAATGCGGGCAATCGACGAGGTGGCGTAGCTCAGGCCACCCAGGTATTCGGACTGGTCGTCCAGCCGGGCGCGGTGATAGGCCACCTGGTCGGCCTCCCGTGCGATGACGGTCTGCACGTCGCGGTCCAGCACTGCCATCGACATCGCGCGGTCGGACTGTCGACGGTTTGCGGCCGCATAGGCCTCGGCGCCCGCACCGTGCCATTCTCCGCCTGGGTAGGCCGCGTTCACCGCTTCTGCGGCAACGGAGAATCGCACTGCGCCGTGCCTGAACGACTCGCCGTGTTCGGGGGTGCCCGAGCCGATGGTCCCGCGCATCCCGGCGATCAGCAACCGCCCCGCGTCCAGGACCGAAGACCCGAGCGGGGCGCGACCGTCAACGACATCGCTGACAACTTTGCCGACGTTCTCGGCTCCGTCGAACAGACCCATCCGTACACACCCCTTCCCATCGGGAGCGTACCAGCGGGTTGACCCCCTCCCGTGCACAATTTCGGTCACGTACGGCCACCCTGATTGCCGACACTCAGTGCAATACAGCAATAGCTACAATGCTCTGGAACTGCATGTTATGGGTTTCGGCAAACGTCGATGGGGGTTACTGACATGGGTCGTGGCCCGAGCCGACCGCCAACAGGCGTCGAGTCGCGCTACCGTCGGCCCCCGTTGGGCGCCCCCGGTGACAGTCACCGTCCGGACCCTGCAGTCTCCTGCAGATAGTTTGCTCGGTATGTCGGGCGGCTAGCCTTGCGGGTGCTGAGTCGAAGGTGACGACGACGCAGCGCCCGCGACGGACCACACGGAGGAGACGCGTTGTGACGAACCGCGATGACGCACTGCGGCAAGACCGGGGATGGCCGGGGCACGAGCCGGCGTTGCACGGTGCCGAAGGCCCGAACCAGCTGCGCCCGGCGCCCGGGCCGCAACCCACTCGTCCGTCCCCGCCTCCGCCGCCACCCGGCATCTACCCGCGGCAACGGGGCGCCCCGTGGCCCGGCCAACCCGAGCCGACTCCCGGGTCCTATGCCGACCGCATCCGCGCCGAGGAGTTGGTTCCCGCCCGTAAGCCCGCCCCCGGACGGGGTTGGCGGCTGGGCGTGTACAAAGCCACGTTCGGTCTGGTCAACCTCGGGCCGTCCCCCGAGGAACGCCGGCTCGCCGAGCTCGAAGCCACGATCCGGGCGCCGTTACGCGGCCACTTCAAGATCGGTGTCATGGGCAAGGGAGGCGCCGGCAAGACCACGGTGTCGGCCGTCATCGGATCGGTGCTCGCGGAGTTGCGGCAGGACGACCGGGTGGTCGCCGTGGACGCCGACACCGCGTTCGGCAAGCTCGGCAGCCGCGTCGACCCGAAGGCTCAGGGGTCGTTCTGGGAACTGGCCGGTGATCAGCACCTGGAGACGTTCGCCGATGTGCGCAGCAGGGTCGGACACAACGCCGCCGGGTTGTTCGTGCTCGCGGGTGAGGCGACACCGGCGCGGCGCCGGGTGCTCGACCCGGCCATCTACCGCGAGGCGACCGCTCGCCTCGATCGGCACTTCACCATCTCCGTCATCGACTGCAGCTCGACGATGGACACGCCGGTCACCCAGGAGGTCCTGCGCGACCTCGATGCGCTGGTCGTGGTGTCCACACCGTGGGTGGACGGCGCCGCGGCGGCCGGGCAGACGCTGGACTGGCTGGCCAACCGCGGCCTGACCGGCCTGCTGCAACGCACCATCGTGGTCCTCAACGACTCCGATGGCCATGCCGACAAGCGCACCAGGACGATTCTCGCGCAACAGTTCTCGAGCCATGGGCAGCTGGTGTTCGAGGTTCCGTTCGACGGGCACCTTCGCCCGGGCGGTGTCATCGACGGAACCCGCGAGATGTCGCAACCCACCCGTCGTCGGTTTCTGGAGATCTGTGCCGCCTTGGCGTCACACTTTCCGACGCGCGACAGCCGGTTGCACCGGCTCTGATCCCGGCGCTCAGGCGATCTGCCCGACCAGTTCTTCGATGGCGCCGACATCTGCCGCCGAGATCGGCTCCTCAGCTTCAGCCTGCTGGATCGCCTGCTCGGAAACCCCTGCAGCCTGGGCCGTTTCGAGCACTGTCAGGTTCGCGGCGCGGCGTGCGGCGTAAAGCCGCTGTCCGAGGGTGGCGTGTGGCGCACCTGCGGCGCGGACCATCAGATCGTCGTAGAGGCTGCGGACCGTGCCCAGCGCCTTGATCAGCGCGGGCGTCACCCGCCCGATCCGCGCCGCACGCGCAGCGACTGCCTCGAGCTGACGCAGATCCGACAAGATGCCGGTCACCCGCGGCGTGAACGCCGGGTCGTCGCTGGGCGGCAGCGAGGTGACGGTCGAGTTGAACGTGCCGACTGCCGTGATGACCGCCTGAGCGATCAGCGACACCTCGTCGCCGCCGGCCGCGGCAGACGGCGCAGCAACAGGATCCGGGGACCGCAGGGTCTCCCCTTTGCGCAGCCTCGTGATGGTGCCGGGGGGCCACCGCAGGACCTCTTCCAGCTTTGCTCGGGTCCGTTCCCTCGGCCAGCTGCGGCCCTTCTCGAACGCGATCAGCGCGCCGGCGTTGATGATGCCGTCGGCGGCGAGGCTGCGCTGGCTGATGTCGAGCTCTCGTCTGCGGGCGGCTGCGGCCGCCCCCGCCCTGACCATCCCGGGGTCCAATGCGTCGGCCGATTCGTCGATCGACTCCGCCTTGGTCATCTACCGGGATTCCTCGTGCTGGGTTTGTCGGATCGGCGCGGACATCGTACCGATCAGCCATGCCGCCGCTACGGCTCGGCCCGATGGTCCGCGATGGTTCCGTGTCAAAGCTACACCTTTTCGCCTTCACCAACCGCGTCAACGCTACATATTTCGGCAATATCTTCGCGCGAGGACGGTTGGGCGCTGAGCGCGCATATTCGCTGTTGAAGCGTGGTTTCGACCGTATACTTCGCGGGCTGGACCCCCAGCACGCCACCCGATGCGCTTCGGTTCCAGTGCACTAACTGTTGCATCGCTACGGTTTGTCGATTACCTTTTGCAGCGTCGCGGCGAACGGGCCGCCCCAGCACACAGAGGAGCGACGGAAGATGAACGTGATGCCGTGGGACGAGACGCCGGTCGGCGCGTGCACCCAGGAACCCGAGCGGTGGACGACGACCGCCGACGACGAAGCGAAGGCCATCTGCCGAGCGTGCCCCAGGCGGTGGATGTGCGCACGGGAAGCCTGCGAACTTCCCCGGGCGGAAGGCCTCTGGGCCGGCATCTACGTCCCCGAGGCCGGCCGCGGACGGACGTTTGCTCTGCGGCAGCTCCAGTCGCTGGCCGAGCGCAACGGCTTTCCCGTCCGTGAACGTCGCGTCTACTACGCGGAAAGCGCCTGACATGCGGACGCCCGCCGCCGCTCTCGGGGGGTCGGCGGCGGGCCCGGAATACTCCCGGGGCGGGTGCCGTTCTATGTCTCGACGGTGTCGGGCATGCCCCGGGCCCCAACCACCAAGTCGCTACGTGCGACCACTCGCCGAGAGGCGCCATGGCGGCACCGTCCCCACTTTTGCTCCGATGCAGCCTCCCGTGTGTTGACGCGATGAGTTCTGCCCTCCGGTGCAGTCTGAGCTGCATGGGCACACTGATCTATGGCTTCACCGTGTCGGTGGACGGCTACATCGCCGACTCGCTGGGCAACATCAACTGGTCCGATCCGAGCGAAGAGCTCCACCAGTATTGGAACGACTTCGAGCGGGAGACTGCCCTGTCGTTCTACGGGCGGCGGCTCTACGACTTGATGTCCGCGTACTGGCCGACCGCCGACCAGGCCCCGGACGCCACCCCTCTGATCGTCGACTTCGCTCCCATTTGGCGCGACATGCCGAAGGTGGTGTTCTCACGCACCCTGGAGTCCGTCGACTGGAACTCCCGCCTGGAACGTGGCGACCCGGTCGAGGTGGCGGCACACCGTTCTTCCCGACACTGCCGTCATGGATCTCGCTGCGCCTGTTGGAGAACCGCGCTTTCCCGTGCGGCGCGGTCCTGCTGCGCTACGCGGCGAAACGCGACTGAGCGGCCATGCACCGCCCAGGTGACATCCTCGGAAGTTTGCGTCGAGCGGGCGGCATGTGAGGCGCCGTTAAGCGGCGCAAGCAAGGTCGCGTTGCATTGTATGCCTGTTAGGCCCACAATGGTCTGTATGGCTACGAAGACCGAGCGGTTCGCGGTGCGCCTGACTGCTGAGCAAGACGCGCTGATTCGCCGTGCTGCCGAAGTCGAGGGGACCGACCTGACTAACTTCACTGTGACCGCGACGCTGGCTCATGCTCGCGACGTGCTCGCCGATCGCCGGCTGTTCATGCTCGACGCGGCAGCCTGGTCGGAGTTCGTGTCGGTGCTGGACC
>NZ_JBAUJB010000107.1:0-2534 GCF_049683355.1 Mycobacterium sp. | reverse complement strand
GCGACGCGCGGGGCGTCCTTGGCGGGGGCGCCGAGCACCATCGCGGCCACCCGGGTCCGATGCTGCTCGGCGGTGCCCAGCAGCGCGGCGTCGGCGTAGGCCCGCTTGTAGTACAGGTGCGCCTGGTGCTCCCAGGTGAAGCCGATCCCGCCGTGCACCTGGATCGTGTCGGTCGCCACCCGGACGAGCGCTGCCGAACACGTGGCCTGCGCGATACTGACCGCCAGCGCAGGCTCGTCGGAGCCGTTGGTCAGCGACCAGACTGCGTGGTACGCCGTCGATCTCGCGTGCTCGAGCGCGACGAGGTCATCCGCGAGACGGTGCTTGACCGCCTGGAACGATCCGATCGGCCTGCCGAACTGGAGCCGGTTCTTCGCGTAGTCCACGGAGAGGTCGAGTAGATGCTGTGCCGCGCCCACCTGTTCGACGGCCAGCAACGCCGCACCTACGTGCAGCGCCTGGGTGATCACCCGGTCGGCCGCATCAGGTCCGGCGATGAGCCGGCCCGTTGCTTCGCGTAGTTCCACGGTGGCCTGCGGCCGGGTCAGGTCCAACGTGGTCAATGAGATGCGGTGTACCCCAGGCTGGTCCGCATCCACGACGTACAAACCGACACCGTCGGGGCCCTTCGCCGCCACCAGCAGGTGATCGGCCGCGCCAGCGTCGACGACCTGGCCGACGGTGCCGGTCAGAGCACGGGCCCCGTCGGTCTGGACGGCGTCGACGGTGACCGCCGCGGCATCGAATTCGCCGGCGACGTCACCGACGGCCAGCGCGGCGGTGCGAGCGCCGTCGACGAGCGGTGCCAACAGGTCGGCATCCGCACCAGCCGCGACCAGCGCCGGAATCGCGAGATACACAGTGCCGAGAAGCGGCCCGCACGCCAGGGCGGCGCCCAGTTCCTCGACAGCGACCGCCTGATCGACAAGCGTGCCGCCGGCACCGCCCACCGACTCGGGCACGGCCAAACCCAGCACGCCCAGCTCGGATCCCAACCGCGTCCACACCTTCGGGTCGAACGGCGGATCTGCAGTCATCGACGCGCGCACCGACGCTTCATCGAGATACTCGGCGCAGAACGCGCGCACCCCTGCGCGCAGCTGGTTCTGCTCGTCGGTGAACGTGAACTCCTCCCCGGCAAGCTCCTCAGCCACGCGGGATCTCCTTCCACGCCATTCCCGCATCCGCCCGCAGGTCCCCAGGCAGGCCCAGCACCCGCTCGGCGAGGATGTTCCTCATCACCTCGGAGGTGCCGCCCTCGATGGTGTTCGCGCGGCTACGCAGAAACCTCTGCTGGATCGGACCGCGCCAGTCGTCGACGTCGCCGTCGCTGCCCGGCATCCCGTAACCGTCGTACAGGATTCCCTCCGGCCCCAGCAGGTCCATGCAGAACTCGTAGATGTGCTGGTTGAGCTCGGCGCCGACGAGCTTGCCGATCGACCCCTCAGGTCCGGGGCCGCCGACGGTCGCGGTCGCCCTGGACCGCTCCGAGGTCAGCCGCTGCGCTTCGGCGCGCAGCCACAGCGAGGTGAGGCGGTCCGACAACACCGGGGTCTGCAGGTCCGGCCGCGACGCCCACAGTGCGACGGCATCGCCGATGGTGCCCGCACCGCGCCGGCTGCCGCTGGCCCCCAGCGCGCTGCGTTCGTTCATCAACGTGGTCATCGCCACCCGCCAGCCGTCGCCGACCGCGCCCAGTCGGTGTGCGTCGGGGATCCGCGCATCGGTGATGTAGACCTCGTTGAACTCCGCATGTCCGGTCAGCTGCCGCAGCGGTCGCGTGTCCACACCGTCCGCGTGCATGTCGAGGACGAAGTAGGTCAGACCACGGTGTTTGGGAACGTTCGGGTCGGTGCGGGCCAGCAGCAGCCCCCACCGCGCCCGGTGCGCCAGGCTGGTCCACACCTTCTGCCCGTTGACGATCCAGTTCTCCCCGTCCCGGACTGCCGAGGTCGCCAGACCGGCGAGGTCGGACCCCGCGCCCGGTTCGGAGAACAGCTGACACCAGATGTCCTCGGTGGTCGCCAGCGGTCGCAACAGCTGCCTGCGGACCTCGTCGGTCTGCGCGTGCTCGCGCACCGTCGGGGCGGCCATGCCGTAGCCCATCGGGTTGAGTGACAGCGGAACCGGTCCGCCGGCGTTCTGCAAGATGCGGTCGGCGACTGCCTGAAGTCCACGAGAGACGCCGAGGCCGCCGAATCCTTCGGGAAAGTGCACCCATGACAGTCCGGCGTCGAAGCAGGCCCCGAGAAACTGCGGAATGGGCACCGAACGCGGATCGTGCTCCGCCACCACTCGGTGCGCGGACTCGATCACCCGGTCGGCGTCGTCAGCGCTCATATGAGCACAGTAGAGCGTCGCGAGTCAGCCGCGGGGCAACTCGGTGGTCTCGGGCGAACGATCAGTACGCCGTCAGCGCGAGGCGCTCCGCATCTGACTTGTGGCGTGAGTGGAGGAGGTACCGGAGCCAGCGAACATCAATGAGCACAATGATCCTTTACGCGGTCTTTGTGAGAAGCGGGAGTAGTTGGCGC
>NZ_JBAUJB010000106.1:0-5572 GCF_049683355.1 Mycobacterium sp. | reverse complement strand
ACCGCCGACGGTCGCGCGCGGTGCCGCGGTCGTGGCGGTCGGCGCACTGGTCTCCGGGATCGCCGGCGCTGCGGTGGCCGGCGGTCTGCTCGGCCTGCGTTACCTGCTGCGTGCGCACGAAACGGTTTGGAATGCAACGGTGGTCGGCACCGCCGCGGCCGGGTTGATCCTTGCCGGTGCGGTCCTCAGCCAGAATCCGTGGCGCTCGGTCGACGGGTATGTCGGGCATTCCGCAGGCGTGCAGTTCCTGGCACTGTTGTCCGTTGTCGCGGTAGCCGCCTCGGCGGTGTCACGCACCGAGAGGGCGGACTTGCCCGACGACGAGGAGGGTTGACGTGGCGAGCCCAGTCCCGCCGATCGGCACGCAGGTCTCGACGTTGGCAGCGCAGGATCCGGGCGCGCCGGCGGTCACCTGCGAGGGCGTCACCGTGACGCGGGCCGAGCTCGACGCCACGACGAACCGGCTGGCGCGGATGTTCGCCTCGCGCGGTGTCGATACCGGCGACTACGTGACGATCGCCGCGCCCAACTCGCTGCACTGGGTGTACTCGGTGGTGGCGTGCTGGAAGCTGGGTGCGGTCCCGCAACCGCTGTCGGCGCGGCTGCCCGACACCGAGCTCGCCTCGCTGCTCGAGCTGAGACGGCCCGCCCTGCTGGTGGGGCGGGCCGATCCGTCCGGGGTGACCACCAGCACCGCTGCTGATCTGGTCGCCGAGGCTTCCGGGTTCTCCGACGGGCCGTTGCCCGAAGCGGTGTCGCCGGTGTGGAAGTCGATGGCCTCGGGCGGCAGCACCGGTCGGCCCAAGCTCATCGAATCCGGCGGCGACAGCCGGGTGCCCGCTGCGATCGGCTACCCACTCGGTGCGCAGCCAGGTGACGTCAACCTGATCTCGGTGCCGCTGAGCCACAACACCGGTTTCACGACGTTCGTGATCGGCCTCCTGCAGGGGCATCACCTCGTGGTGATGCCGCGGTTCGAACCGCAGGACTTCCTGCGCCTGGTCACCGAACACCGGGTGACGTTCCTGGCCACCGTGCCGACGATCATGCAGCGGCTGCTTCCGGCGTACCGGGACGCGCCGGGCTCCTATAATCTGTCCTCGATCCGCAGGTTCTGGCATCTGGCCGCGCCGTGCCCACCGGCGGTCATGCGGGCCTGGATCGAGCTGCTCGGTCCCGAGGTGGTGTGGGAGCTGTACGGCGGCACCGAATTGCAGGCGCTGACCTTCATCTCGGGTGAACAGTGGCTGCGAAATCCCGGTTCGGTGGGCACCGTCGTGGCCGGTGAGATGAAGGTGCTCGACGACAGCGGCAACGAATGCCCGCCCGGGGTGGTCGGCGAGATCTACATGCGTCCATCCCCCGGTGGCCGGCCCACCTACCGGTACATCGGCAGCACCGCCAAGTCCCGCGGCGGCTGGGAATCGTTGGGCGACCTGGGCTATTACCGCGATGTCGGCGATGAACGCTACTTCTATCTCAACGACCGCCGGGTCGACATGTTCACAGTGGGTGGCCGCAACGTGTACCCCGCCGAGATCGAGTCCGCGCTGGCCGAGCATCCAGAGGTGTTGTCCTGCTTGGTAGTCGGCGTCCCCGACGGCGATCTCGGCCAGGTACCCCATGCCATCGTGCAGGCCGACGGTCTGGACGAAGCCGCACTGGTCGCGTTCCTGGCCGACCGCGTCGCGTCCTACAAGGTGCCACGCTCGGTGGAGTTCACCACCAGGGCGCTGCGTGACGATGCCGGCAAGGCGCGGCGGTCGGCGATCCGCGACGAGGTGATCGCGCGGCGGGCCGCGCAGGAGGGCTGATCAACTTGCCTTCTCAGCGTCTGGTGGTGGTTGGTAGGGGGTGTACCACGTCCATTGGGCGCGTTCGCCGGTCGGCCCGCGGTAGGGGGCCACAGCCGGGGGTGGCGTGGTCGGCGGTCGGGCCAAGGATCCCGCGTCGAGTTCCTGGCCTTCGTTGTCGGTGACCCTGAGGCGGTGCGCGGGCCCGGTGAGGGTGATGCCGCCGAGGTGGTGTAGCCGGTGGTGGTACGGGCAGAGCAAGACGAGATTGTCGAGTTCGGTGGGGCCGCCGTCTTCCCAGTGCCGCAGATGATGAGCATGCAGGCCGCGGGTCGCCCCGCAGCCGGGGACCACGCAGCAGCGGTCCCGATGCTCCAACGCCCGGCGCAGCCGCCGGTTGACCGTGCGGGTGGCCCGACCGGCGCCGATGACCCGGCCGTGGCGTTCGAACCACACCTCACAGGTGGCATCACAGAGCAGGTAACGGCGTTCGCTGTCGGACAGCAGCGGTCCGAGGTGCAGCGACGCGACGTGTTGGTCGACGTCGAGGTGGGCGATGACGGTGGTGCGTTGGCCGTGCGGGCGGCGGGCTACTTCGGTGTCCCAGCCGGCGTCGACCAGGCTCATCAACGCATCCACGGTGGTCGGGAACGGCGGCGCCTGATCCGACACCCGACCACCGGTGTCGTGGTCGTGTCGCCACTCGGCAACCAGCGCCTCGAGATGAGAGGCCAGCGCGGCGTCCACGACCGCCGCCTCGTCGTGCGGCAGCCGGATCCGGTAGGTGGCGTGGGTGTCGTTGCCGGTCTTGATGACCGACCGCTCCGGCTCGGGTTGGGGTTCGGGCTTGGGTTCGGGCTTGGGTTGGGGGGCTGCTTTGAGGGCGGTATGCAGTTGGGTGACCGTCGCGTTTTCGGCCAGTTGCGCGTAATGGGCATCGGAGCCGGTGGCGGCCCGCCCGGCGATCACCCCGACCTGATCGAGCGACAATCGCCCGTCGCGCAACCCCTGAGTGCAGCGCGGGGAACTCCTCGAGCCGCCCGGCGACGGTGG
Source organism: Mycobacterium sp. (assembly GCF_049683355.1). GTDB lineage: Bacteria > Actinomycetota > Actinomycetes > Mycobacteriales > Mycobacteriaceae > Mycobacterium. Next base: position 2,726 of record NZ_JBAUJB010000106.1, on the reverse strand, counting down.
TGATGGTGTGCGCATTCGTGGGCGAGGTGCCCAGTTTCCAGGCCACCAGCCCGGCCACCGAGCGGGCCCCGGTCAAACCGCACAGTTCGTCACGGTCGATCTCAGCGACGATCTCCACGATCCGCCCGTCGATCGCATTACGCTGCCCAGCCAACTCCGCCAACTCGGCGAACAACACCTCAAGACGCTCCTTGGGAGCCAGAGAAGTTGCCGCCGAAGACATACCACCATCATCACAGAAGGCACCGACAAGTCCGGGTGTCCGAGACCCAGAGGCTAGGGCGTGGTCGCCTGACTGGCTGGGTCGATCATGATCTTGGCGTGCTTCTCCGGGTCGCCGAGCGCCTGGAACGCCGTCGCCACGCCGTCCAGCCCGACGGTCCCGGTCACCAACGCCGACGCATCCACCTTGCCCTCGGCGAGAAGGTGCAGCGTGTCACGGAATTCCAAAGGCGTGTAACCGAACACGAAGCGAATGTCGATCTCCTTGCCGATCGCCATCGCCGGCCGCAGCTTGTCGTCGCCCATGCACACCCCGACGACGACGATTCGTGAGGCCAACGGTGCGGCGCCGATGACACCGTCGATCATTCCCGGCACGCCGACACACTCGAAGATCACCGGTCGCTTGGGTGCGGTGGCCCCGAGCCGGTCGACCGCCCGGTACACGTGTGACCAACCCGGCAGCCGCCGCAGCTTCTCCATCGACCCGACGCCGAGCTCGTAGAGCGCGGGCAGCGCGGTCAGGCCCTGCTGCTTGGCGGGCACGGCTTCGTACGGTGAGTCCACCGCGGGGTCGACGACGATGTCGGCACCGCACCGGGAGGCCAACGCCCGACGTCCGGGCGAGAAGTCGCTGGCCACGATGGTGCCCACGCCGCGGGCCTTCAGATGGCAGATGACCGCCAGCCCGACCGGCCCGCAGCCGAGCACGATCGCGACGTCCTTACGGCTGATCTCGCTGCGCCTGATGGCGTGGTAGGCCACCGCCATGGGCTCGGTGAGCGCGGCGGTCGCCGGATCCAGGCCGTTGGGGACGACGAAGGTCAGGGCCGCCTCGGCCAATACCTGCTCGGCGTAACCGCCGGGCGCCACCGGCGACAGTCCGGTCAGGTGCACCCCGCCCTGCGCCCTCACCAGCGGGAAGGACACCACCGTGGTGCCCGGGGTGAACTCCTTGCCGACCTTTCGTCCCCGCTCTGCGACCGTCCCGCAGAATTCGTGACCCATCACCACCGGGGTGTCGCTACGCATGAAGTCGGTGTAGCCACCTTCGGCCATCACCTCGGTGAGTTCGTCGGCGTGGTCCTTGGCGTGCAGGTCCGATCCGCAGATGCCGCACCGCAGCACCTCGAGCACGATCTGGCCCGCGGCGGGCTGCGGATCCGGCAGGTCGACCACTTCCAGGGTGCTGCGCACACAACTGACCGCTTTCATTCCGCCATCGTTGCACGGTAGAACCACGGTATGAGGAAGCTTCGGATGTGGGCGGGCGCCGCTGTCGTCGTCGCGGTCGGATGGGCGGCCGCCACCGCCGCGAACGCCGGCCCGGGCGACGCCACCGCTCCGGTGATCGAGCCCGTCGTGCTGGAGGAGATCGCCCACGACCCCGAAGCGTTCACCCAGGGACTGGAGATCGACGGATCGGTTCTCTACGAGGGCACCGGCCTCGCCGGTGCCTCCCAGCTGCGCGAACTCGACCCGGCAACCGGGGAGGTGCGCCGGCAGGTGCCGGTGCCGAACGACTACTTCGGCGAGGGCATCACCGTGGTGGGGGACCGGATCTGGCAGCTCACCTACCAGGACGGGGTCGCGATCGAATGGGACACCGCGACCCTGTCACCGACCCGGGAGGTGCCGCTGGACGGGGAGGGCTGGGGCCTGTGCCACGACGGTGAACGGCTGATCCGCAGCGACGGGACCAGCCGGCTGCGGTTCCAGAGTCCAGACGACCTCGCCGAAACCGGCGGTGTCGACGTCATCCGTGACGGCCGGGCCCTGCGCGGCCTCAACGAGTTGGAGTGCGTCGGTGGGCAGGTCTGGGCCAACGTCTGGCCGGGTGACGACATCGTGCGCATCGACCCGGGGACCGGGGTGGTCGACCTCGTCGTGAACGTCTCGGGATTGCGGACCCGCGGAATTCCGCCGTCCGCTCAGGTTCTCAACGGCATCGCACACGTCCAGGGCAGTGAGTTCCTGCTGACCGGCAAGTATTGGCCGAAGACATTCCGCGTCCAGCTCGGCCGGTGACGTCATGCATGATCAGACCGTGAGCAAAGCCCGCTCGTTGACCCTGGTCACGACCGCGTACGTTCTGGCCATCGCAGTGGCGGCCGCCTGGCTGGTGTGGGGTCCCACCACCGGCATGCTGTGGCTGGACACGCTGATCGCCGACCTCCTGGCGACGCTCGTGGTGTTCGGGTTCAGCCGGCGGTACCGCAACTCCAGCTTCTACGACGCGTATTGGAGCGTCATTCCGCCGTTGCTGCTGTTCTTCTGGTGGGCCGACAGCGGTGCCGCAGAACCGTGGCGGATCTGGCTGCTCGCGACGCTCGTGGCGGTGTGGGCGGTACGGCTCACCGGCAACTGGGTGTACAGCTTTCCCGGTCTGCACCACGAGGATTGGCGCTACCCGATGTTCCGGGAGCGGGCGGGCCGATGGGAGTTCGTCGCCGACCTGGTGGCCATCCACGTGATCCCCACCGTGCAGGTGTTCCTCGGGATGC
>NZ_JBAUJB010000105.1:0-16316 GCF_049683355.1 Mycobacterium sp. | reverse complement strand
GTTAGACGGTGGTCAAGGCGATCCCGAACTGGTGGGAATCGCGGCCGAACACCAATCTGCCCGCGCGCCACAAAGCCACGCCGACGTGCGAGGTGGCGTCACCGCGGCCGGGCTGGAACTGCCGCAGTGATGCGGTCAAAGGACGGCCGACCTCGATCGCTACCGGCGCCAATCCCAGAACCGCTGCCGGATTCCCGGAGATCAGATCGATGGCCGTAGCCAACGGCGCATCTCCCTGATCAGCCAGCACATGGGGTGCGGTCTGCAGCGATGACGGCAGGTAGTCAGAGCACAGGACGTCGCAAACGCCGGCGGCGACAGCAGCACCGGCCAGAATGTTGCCCGACGAAGTCGACCGGCCACGGATCGCGTTGGGCGCACCCAGGACGACGTGCATTGCCAGTTCATGTGCATGTCGCGCCGCTTCCATCGTCAGCGGGAACTCCGCCACGCGGGCACCGAGGTCGAAAGCCTGCTGGACGTGTTCCGGGGTCCGGTCGTCGTGACTGGCCAACGCGATACCTCGCTCGGTGGCCAGCGAGGCCACCGCCGCACGGCGTTCAGCGGTCAGCGACAGCGCCGCCGGGTCGACGTTGAACACGTCCTCCACTTCGGTTTCGGATATCCCCCAGTCCTGGGCGTAGAACGCGCGGGTCTCGGCCAGGGACCCGAATCTGCTTCGCTGCGCCGATGTTTCGATCATCGAGATCAGGGACACTCGAGAGGATTTCGACAACACCGTCTCCAGCGACTCGACGCCGGCGTCATCGGTGAGTTCCACGCGGGCATGAATCCGCCAGTCACAGCAGAGCACCGGCCCGAGTGATTCCAGCACGGCGGCAAGAACGGCAGCATCGCCGACGGAGATGCCCTTGCGGGGCGAGTCTTCGCACCTGGCTGCGATGCACACGGTCGCAATGCCGGCAGCGGCGCACTCGGCGTCGAGCACCGAGATGACCGCCTCGTGATCCAGCGACACCGTGGCCCGCGGCCGGCGGCGCTGAACGAGGTTGTCCAGATGCAGGTCGACAGCGCCGGGCACCAGCAGAAGGTCGCCGGGCGTGCCGGCTTCGCCGATCTCGACGACCACGCCATCGGCGTCGAGCACCACCGCGGCATGGGGAATCACCGGTCTGCCGCCGCCGGGAACGAGTGTCACCCCGTCGATCACCGTCTGTGCCATTCGATTCTTCCTTCCGATAGTTGGCCGACGGCCGAGGCGGCCGCGGCGAGCGTGCTGTCCGGCGTGCCTGTCGCTACGACAGCGACTCCGCGGTCGGTGAGGCATCGCAGCCAGCCCGTCAACACCTTTGGGTCTGCAAACCTCTCCGGTGAGTCAAGGAGCACGAACGGCCGGTCGGCACTCAACGTCGCCATCAGCGCGACAGTGAGTCGGTCCGCGGGTCTGAGTCGTCCGATGGGCACCGACGCCAGGTCGTCCACTCGAAATCGGGTGAACGTCCCGATGGTCGCCGCGCGATCAGACCGCGCGGCACGGGCGGCCGCTTCCGCGGCAGGCAAACGCGGCGCCGCAGCCATCAGTTCGTCGAACGACGCGATGTGGTGCGCTCGCATCGAGGCCACGGTTCGGGCGTCCGCTTTGGCGAGGTCGACCACCTCGGAGCTGACGCGGTAGGTCACCCCGCCGGCATCTGGGAGGTACACACCGGCCAAGCATCGAATGAGCGTCGACTTGCCGGCGCCGGGCGCACCCAGCACGACCGTCATGGTGCCCGCGAGCACCGTCAACTCGATGCCGCCGAGCACCTGATGAGCCGACCCGAAGCGCTTCGTCACCCCGTGTGCGACGACCTCGGGCACGTCGGCTGTCGGCGTCATGTCAGCCTCGATGACACGAGTAGCTGCGTGTAGGGGTGCTGCGGGTCTTCCAACACCTGTTCGGAGATGCCCTCTTCGACAATGCGTCCGTGGTGTAGGACGAGGATGCGCGAAGCCAGGACCCGGACCGCCGCGAGATCATGTGACACCACGACGGTGGCGGAGGTGAGCGCCTCGGTGACCCGCTGGAACACGTCGAGCAGATCCGCCTGCACCGAGGGGTCCAACCCCGTCGTGGGTTCGTCGAGAAGCAACAACTGCGGCGGGTCGACCAGGGCGCGCGCGAGTTGAACGCGCTGCTGCATTCCGCCGGAGAACGTACGCAGTGCGTCGGTGTGCCGGCCGGAATGCAATCCGAGTTCGTTCAGTAGCCCGCCGACCCGCCGGCGAACCTCGTCAAAGTGGCGCTCACCATTTCCCAGGAGCCGGTCGGCGACGTTCGATTCCGCCGCCAGGTGTGGGTGCAACCCTGCAGCGAGTGCATTCTGGTGCACCATCATCACCGTGGAGCGGTCGACCGGCTGCCCAGCGACCACTATCGTCCCCGACTCGGGGACCACATCGCGGTGAAGGCACCTCAGCAGCGTGGTCTTGCCGGATCCGGATTCGCCGACGACGCCGAGGACCTCGCGGGGGCCCACATCGAACGACGCGTCGTGGACGGCCACCACGGAACCGCACTCTCGGCAGACGTTGGTGCCGGAGACCTCTCCGGTGAGTTCGATGCAACGTAGACACCCGCTGCCGAAGCGACGCGTGACAGCACGGACGGAAACGAGCGGTTCGGGCGGCAGTAGCGGGCGCATCTGCGGCTGGGTCTCGACGGCGTGTGAGGTCATCGGCCGCTCGCCGTCTTGCGCGTCTCGCAGCCATCCACATCACTGCAGCACCAGCCAGATTCGCCAGGAACACGGAACGTCTCCACACTGCCGCAGCGGCCGCATGGTCCACCGGCAGCTTCCGGCTCGATCGGGATGTCGGCGAACGCCAACGGCTCCACCCAGGTGTAGGGCGGTAGCGCCGTGAGCCGGGCTCGGCGACCTGCGCCCAGGAGGATGGGGTGTGGACGGTGGTTCATCCGCAGCACGTCGTGACGTGGCACCGGGCTGGGACTCATCAGCTGTGACCCCGCCACCAGCACCGGGTGATCCGCGGCCGTACGGGGACCGCCGAGCCGGGCTTGGGCATCGTAGAGATCAAGCCAGGCGGGGGTGTAGTCGCGCTCGGAATGGTGACGCAGTGCGGTGATGTCGTCGGCAACCACCCGGCGTAGCGGTTCGGGGTGCGGTACCTGCAGCACCAGTAGCTGGTCGCCGCGCAGGGGCAGTTCGGGAATGCGGTGGCGGCTCTGGATGATGGTCGCCGCCGAGGTGCTGGTGGTTGCCGCGCACTGTGCGGTGGTACTGATCAGATGGCGCATCCCGACCGCATTCATCGAGTGGTCGTCGCCCTGGTCGATGACCTTTACGACATCGGTCGGCCCGACCACCGAAAGCGTCACCTGCAGCCCGCCGCTGCCCCAGCCCCGCGCCACCGGCATCTCGCGGGACGCGAACGGGACCTGCCAGCCAGGAATCGCGAGCGCCTTCAGGATGGCCCGGCGCACATTGCGTTTGGTGCCCTCATCGAGATAGGCGTAAGCCTCCGGACGCCCGTGCGCGGCCGCAAGGCTCGCAACGCTTGGTGGGAAATCGCGAGTCACGTCGTCACCCCCGTCACACCTGAGATGTATGCCGCAAAAGTGGCATAGTGCGGCAGCCGGACGTGTTCTACGAATCCTGCGGTGGCTGGGCCGTCGGCGGCCGCCACGACGGTCTGCTCGTCCAGGGGCAACACCTCGTCCAGCTCACCGTCCGCTCGCATCGCGGCATCGAGCAGAGCCAGCGAGATCGCCCGTCGTTCCACGGTTCCCAGTGTCGCGCCCCAACCCATGGCGAGTCCGGGCCTGCCGTCGACATCGGCATCGACGACGACCTCGACCTCGGTGATCGGAACCTCGGCGATCAGGCACGGTCGTCCCGTCCGCGGATGTGGTGTCCGGACAGCCGCGACTGCTACCCGCAGCTCGACCATGACCGCCTCCTGTCGCCGTCCCAAAATCAGCGCGGCCAGCGCAACCAGTGCGCCGGTCTCGCCGCGCGCCAGCATGGCCATCCGGTTCACTCGGGACAACGGCGGAGTCAGGACGGTTCGCGCCGGGTCGTCGCCGTCTCCCTCGGCCGGTTCTGCCACCATGCGGGCGGCCTCGATCAGATCTCGGACGCGTGGGGTTCCTGCGTGCGTCGGCACCTCAGCGGTCCGCTCGGCCACGGGCTCCGGGGTCTCCTCAGCCGGGGGGTCGGACCAATGTAGTTGCCGCGAAACAAGATCGGGGGCCAAGCCGAGCCACTGACCACCAGATATCTGCGGATACGCTGAGCTCAGCCGTCTGAGCACCACGACTTCCCCCGCATCAACGGGTAGCGCCGGCACGTGCGGTTGGGTTGCGGCCCAGACTCGTAGCATCGACACGGCGTGGGCGGTGTCACCTCGGGATTGTCCGAGTGCGCGCCGGGCCACCGCAGTTTCCCAGAGTCCTGCCTCCGCGCACACCTGCTCTTCGAGAAGGGTGATGTTCAGTCCATCGCCCGTCGGCAGAGAGGCTCGGTGGGCGAGACGGCGCGCTGCGTCGAGGGCGGGATTCTCCTGCATGCTGGCGTACATCAGTCGGTCCTCACCCTCACACTTCGAGGCAGGCCGGTGACTTGGCTGCCGTTGACCACGAGAAGATCGACGCCACACGGTGAGTCAGCGTTCGCCGCGGTGAACGCCCGTGCGGCCAGGGCGTCGAGTGCTACCGCCGTTCGGGCGACGCCCTGCACTCCAGGACCGACGACCGACATCGGCAGCGGCTCTCCCGCCGCGGCGATCACGATCGTGGCACCGGCCTGCGGGGCGAACGCGGTTCCGCGCGGGGCAAGCGCGATCGCCTCGGCTGCGGGGCCCTCGACGAGTACCCAGTCCGCTCGATCGATGGCCGTGCGGGTGGCCCCGGTGAGCTCGCACACTCTCGCAGCCGTGCGCTGTGCTGCCGCTGATCCTGAAACCCCCAGTGTCAGACCTTCATCCAGCAGCGCCAGGAGGATGGCTGCGGCACCGTCGAGGCCGGTATCCCCGGCGAGCCCGGGGGTACCCGGGATGTCTACGGCAGTGCCAGGTGAACACAATGCCTGCATACATGCCAGGAAGACCGTGCGGGCGTCATGGACCGTGTCCCAGATCACGGAACGTCCAGCCTGGTCATCGCGACCAGATCGGCCCATTCGCTCCGGCGGTCGGCTACCTCACGACGGGTGGCCATGCACAGTTCGGTGACGTCGGTCGTCAGTGCGCCACCCCGTTCACTCTCGGCGTCGCATACCGCGGCGGCCACCGCTCCGGGGAAGTCGCAGCCGGGACGGATGCCGTCGCCCCGGGTCCCATTCACCACCACGCTGCAGCGGGTCAGCGCAACATGGCCGAGAACCACGGTGTTGCCCTGAGACCCGGGCATGCAGACTCGCACCGGAGCGCTCACCGACTCCGGACCGTCGGCCACCGACACCTGGACCCCGGCGGCGAGGATGCGATCGGCGAGCGCCTCGAGTGCCTGGGCGTCGGCGGCTGCGAGCGCCTCGTATCGCTGTTCGGGCGTCATAGCAGATCCACGGTCAGCTGAACCCGATCTCCCCGGAAACGGTGCGCGACGAGGGCGACCGGGTCACCGTTCTGATCGATGTTGAGACCCTTCATCTCCAGTACCGGAGCGCCGACCCGGATCTGGAGAAGTTCGGCCTCGACCGGATCAGCAAGCCCTGCAGCGAAACTGCGGTGCGCGCGGCGCATTCGTACCCCATGGGTGTCGAGCAGGAATTCGAACAGTGAGGTCTCCCCGGTCCAGTCCTGGGCCAAGCCAGGGAAACGTTCTACGTCAATGGAAGTCTCTGAGTACGACCACGGTTGACCGTCGACCATTCTCAGGGTCCTGAACACCCACACGTCACCCGTGGAGCTCAATGCGGTTTGCAGAGCCTGGGAACCGACCCTGTCTGCCGACAGCAGCCGGATGGCGACGTCGTGGCCGAGTTCTCGCATCGTTCGAGTGAGGCTGGCGTCGCGGCCGGCCGAGATGCTGTACCGAACCAGTGGCGTGGCGACGAACGACCCCCTGCCGTGCACTGTTTCGATCAGCCCACGTTGGCTGAGTTCATTGAGCGCCCGTCGAACTGTCAGACGGTTGACGTCGAACTGCTGCGACAACTCCGACTCGCTCGGCAGGCGGTCGCCAGGACGCCCTTGCTCGACCAGTCGAGCCTCCAGCAGATCACTGAGTTGCCGGTAGACAGGACGGTCGGAGAACCGGTTTATCACTTCTGTGAGACTACTCATCTACACCTCTACTCCACCCAGGACGCGCCGCCGAATGGCAGCCGAAACCCGTTCGAATGCAACAACAACCACCAGGATCGACAGGATGATGGTGGCCGCCTCGTCGTACCGCAGCAGAGTCATCGAGGTGGCCAGCTCGATGCCGATGCCCCCTGCTCCCACCAGTCCGAGCACCACCGACGAGCGTGCCGAAGACTCCAGCGCGAACATCGACGTCGTGACGAACGAGGGCAGGCATGCCGGGAACACGCCGCCCACCAGGATCCCGAAACGGGACGCCCCCACTGCCCGGAGCCCCTCGATACGACCCGGCTCGATGTCCTCGATGCTCTCGGCGAAGAACCGTCCACAGAATCCCATCACGTCGACCGCGATGGCCAGCACGCCCGCCTCTGGTCCCAACCCGACGGCGATCACGAAGATCAGGCCCCAGACGAGGTCGGGAATGGTCCGGCTCACCGTCACCACCGCTCGGCTCACTGCGTAAAACGACCAGTGCGGGGTCGTGTTCCGTGCCGCGAACACGGCCACAGGCAGGCTGAGAACGACCCCGATGAAGGTCCCCAGCAGGGCCATTTCGACGGTCACGAGCAGCGACTTCAGGATGGGTGCGAGGCGACTCACGTCGGGGGGGATCGCATCATCGCCGAACTCCCCCAGTCGCAGCACACCGGAGATCAGGGAATCGGGACGGACCGCAACGCCCTGGGTCCAGCCGTGGGCCAACAGCCCGCCGACCACCAGCAGGATGACCAGGGTCATCAGGCTGGGCCGGCCGACTCGCCGCGGCACACCGGCCCGCAGCGTCCCGGCGGTCTTGGTCACCGTGGCGCCGCCCGGTAGACGGCATCCAGCTGCGCTGCATCACAATCGGCCGCAGCGTTGTCGAACTCCATTACGCCGTCGTGCAATCCCACCACTCGGTCGGCGTATTCGAGGGCCAACTGGACTTGGTGCAACGCCATCACCACGGTGACACCCCGTTCGGCCGCCACCGATGCCAACAAGTCCAGGACGGACTTCGCCGAAACTGGATCCAGGCTGGCCACCGGTTCGTCGGCAAGGATCAACTGCGGGCGCTGCATCAGCATGCGGGCGATGGCCACCCGCTGCTGCTGTCCCCCGCTGAGGGTTTCGGCCCGGCGATCGGCGTAGCCGTCGAGCCCTACCCGGCGCAGTGACTCCATGGCCTCACTACGGACATCGTCGGGGCTGGTCAGCGGCCAGGCACACCGGGAGCTGCGGCGTCCCATCGCACCGTGCACCACATTGTGGAAGACACTCAGACGCGGGATGAGCTGAAACCGCTGAAACACGAACCCGACATCTTGACGAATGCTGCGTAGCGCCCGCCGGGAGGCGCCGGTGACCGGCCTTCCGGTGATGGTTATGGTGCCCTCTGCCGGCTCGATGAGCCTGACGAGACAGCGCAGCAACGTGGATTTCCCGGCACCGTTCGTCCCGATGAGCGCAACGGTCTGGCCGTCGGGCACGCGCAGGTCGACCCCTGACAGCGCGGCGGCGGAGTTGCGCCGGTAGCGAACCGTGAGGTTGGTGACGTCGATCGCAGTGGTCGCCTCCGAGCGACTGCGGGAGCTGGCTGCGTCGGCAGAGACTCCGGCTGGAGCTGCCATCTCAGTTGCCGAGAAAGTCGGAGAAGTCGTTGACACCGACGGCCTGGTACATCGAACGTACTTCGTCGTAGTCCGCATCAGTCACCGAAACCAGCTTGGCGTTCTCGTATTTCGCGTTGTCCTTGCCTTCCAGCATGGCGGGCAACAGGGTGTCGAAATGTTCGGTGAAGGTGTCCCGGATGGTGGAAACCGTCTCCTCGTCGAGACCTTCACGCGCCATCAGCAGGTCGGGTGGCAGCACCGGCCCCTCGGCCAGCACCCGGTACTGGGTGGGATCCTCCTCGGACGCCATGAACTCCTCGTAGTCGTGGTAGCCGACGCCGACGGCATCGACGTCACCACGCACAAGCGATTGGTGCACGGCATCGCCGACAGTGAGGACCTCGAGTTCGGTGGTGGGGTCCAAGCCGGCGTCGACGAGTATCTGTGACGGGCCGAGGTGGCCGCTGGTGGATCCCACGTCACTCATCGCGATCGTGCCGCCCCGCAACTGGTCCAGATTCGTGATGCCGCTGTCGGCGCGCGTGTAGATGCTGGACCGGTAGCCGTCCCGTTCGATCGCGATGATCGGTTCGGCGCCGGTCTTCTCGTGGATGACGACGTACTCGGCCGGGCCGGTGAAAACCACATCGACACGGTCGGCGGCCAGCGCGGCCGCGGCGGCGGTGCGGTCGTTGACCGCGAAGAAGTCCAGCTCCATCCCGGACTGCTTCTCGAACTCTTCCTCGAAGGCCCCGAACTCGCGCTGCAGTTCCTCGAGGCCCTGCAGATCGGTGACCGCGAGTCGTAACGTGGGCGGCTGGTCGGGTTGCGCGGTGTCACCACTGCTACAACCCGCCCCTACCGCCGCAGCGGTCAGCAGGGCCATGGCACTTGCGATCACGCGGCGTGCAGACATCGGTATCCCATCTATTGGCCGTTTCGGCTGGCATCTAGATGTCTAGATGAGCATTCCGAACTGTGGGTTAACGCTCCGCAACCGCAAGTGCAAAGCAATGTGTCGGTGCCGCATATCATCGGCGGCTGATGGCAAACCTGATCAACCTCGAACGGGCCACGGTCGGCTACGGCACCCGCACATTGCTCGACGCAGTCAGCCTGGGCGTCGAGGAGGGTGACGCGATCGGTGTGGTCGGCCGAAACGGCGACGGCAAGACCACGCTGCTCAAAGTGCTGACCGGTGTCGGCGATCCCGACTCGGGCCGGGTCACCCACACCGCCGGTCTGTCGGTCGGCTACCTGCGCCAGGCCGACGACTTCCCCGCCGGGGCCACCGTGCGGGGGGTGGTTGCAGGTGGCCGCCCCGATCACGTCTGGGCGGCCGACGCGGACACCCGCGCTGTTGTCGAGAACCTGCTGGCCGAGATCGCCCTCGACGCCGAGGTGGCCGGCCTCTCCGGGGGTGAGCGACGCCGCGTGGCGCTGGCGGAAGTGCTGCTGGCCGGGCACGACGTGCTGATTCTCGACGAGCCCACCAACCATCTCGACGTCGAGGTGATCGGCTGGCTGGCCGGTCACCTGCGATCCCAGCCGTCCCGGGCGCTGGTCGTGGTCAGCCACGACCGCTGGTTCCTCGACGCGGTGTGCAGCAGAACATGGGAGGTCCACGACGGCGTCGTCGACGCCTACGACGGCGGATACGCCGCCTACGTGCTGGCTCGTTCCGAGCGCATGCGGGTGGCGGCCGGCACCGAGGCCCGGCGCCAGAACCTGATGCGCAAGGAGTTGGCGTGGTTGCGGCGGGGACCGCCGGCACGGACCTCGAAGCCGAAGTTCCGCATCCAGGCGGCCAACGAGCTGATCGCCAACGAACCGCCGCCGCGGGACTCGCTGGTGCTGCAGCGCTTTGCCACGGCCCGGCTTGGCAAAGACGTGTTCGACCTGCACCGGGTCCGCCTCGAGGTGGGTGACCCACCGCGCACCCTGCTCGACGGCATCGACTGGTCGATCGGACCGGGGGCGCGCATCGGACTGGTGGGCGTCAACGGCAGCGGGAAGACGTCGGTGCTGCGACTTCTCGCCGGCGAGATGGCGCCGACCGCCGGAACCGTCAAGCGGGGCCTGACGCTGCGGATCGGCTATCTCAGCCAGGCGCTGGGTGAGATCGACGGCGGACAGCGAGTGATCGACGCCGTCGCCGATCACCGCCGCATCGCCGAACTGGCCGGCGGCCGGGAGATCAGCGCGGACACGCTGCTGAAGGATTTCGGCTTCGTCGGTGACAAGCTGATCGCCCGCATCGCCGAATTGTCCGGCGGTGAGCGCCGCCGGCTGCAGTTCCTGCGCTTGTTGCTCGACGAACCCAACGTGCTGCTGCTCGACGAACCCACCAACGACCTGGACATCGACACGCTCACCGTCATCGAGGACTACCTGGACGGCTGGCCGGGCACGTTGATCGTCGTCACCCATGACCGGTACTTCCTGGAACGGGTCAGCGACGTGACGTACGCGCTGACCGGCGGGGGGCGCTGCGACCTGTTGCCGGGCGGCATCGAGCAGTACCTCGCCGACCGAGCCGCGGCCGACAACCCGACGTCCCCGAAACCAGCGCCGGCACGCGGTGAGACCGCGGCAGCGCGGGATCGGCGGCTGGGCAAGGAGATGGCGCGGATCGAGAACCAGCTGGCCAAGCTCGACGACCGGATCGCGTCGCTGCACGACTCGATGGCCGACGCGGCCGCCGACCACGTCCGCGCCGGCGAACTCAACGCCGAGCTCAACGAGTTGCTCGCGCGCAAGGACTCGCTGGAAGAGGACTGGCTGGCCGCAGCCGAGGACACCGGATGACCTACCTGCTGCGGCCGGTGGTGCTGTGTCTGCGCTATTGGCCGCAGCTGGCTGCCTGCTACCTGCTCGGGTTCCTCGGGCGCCAGGGTGCGATCGAGCTCGCGGCCTGGGCCGGGCACGACGACAAGCTCTGGGCGTCGCTGATCATGCCCCTCGCCGGTATGGCGCGCTTGGGTTCCTACGTCGCGATGTTCTTGGTGCTGCGATCCGGGATTCCGGTGCTGGCGGCACAGCCCCGGCGGTCGTCGCGTCAGATCGATGTGTTCGCAACGATCATCGTGCCGTTCTTCGCGATCTACCTGGCATGGCAGATGTTTCGCGAGGACTGGCTGGCGTTCGAGGCCCGCACGCTGGATTACCGCATCGGCGAGGCCATGATGACGCCGGGATTGACCGAACTTCACCCCGACTCACTGCCGGTCAGCAACGCCACCTGGCTGGTGATTGCAGCGGCCCTGATTTCCCGCTACCTGTTGACATGGTTCAAGGACAAGCTGCCGGGCTGGTTTCTCGGGGTGCGGATCTACGTCGACGCACTGTGGGTGTTCCTGGTGCTGACGCTGTCGGCGAATCAGGGCCTGACGTTGCTGCTGAACCCATCGGGCTGGCTTGCGCAGCGTCGGATCGTGGTGTGGTTCAACGACACCAGAGAAGCGGCGTTCTCCCACCTGCAACTGGCCGAAACCGTGTGGGATGCCGCCATGTGGGCACTGCGCACCGTGTTGGGCGGCGCCGCGGTCCCACTGATCTGGCTGGCCGTGGCGGGCATCGTGTACGGAGTGTCGGCGACCGCGGACTGGCGTTCGACGGTGCGTGAAGTCGCCGGAAACCGCGTACAGACCCGATGGCAGCGCGTTCCGGGCAAGCTACGCACGGAGGTCGGCGATTACACGGAGAAACAGTTGGGGAAGTTCAAGCCGATCGCCGATTCGGCAAAGCTCCTGTTTCACGCCGGTCTGCCGGCGCTGTCGCTTTATGTGCTGGCCTATCTCGTCCTGGCGTGGCTGGACATGTCGGGCAGTTTCTACCGGCCGCAGTTGGGGTCGGGGTACCTGTACCGGGGCATGGCCTCGTTGATCGGTCCACATCCCTTCCTGTTCTGGAACGGTGCGATCAACACGCTGGCGCTGATCTCGCAGCTCATCATCGAACCGCTACGGATCTGCCTGATCGCCACGATGCTGGCCTACAGCCTGCACCGTGCTCCTACAGTTGCAGGCGCAGCAGAATCACCCCGTCCGGCGCCGTGACGTCGACGGCGGTCGGCACAATGTCCGTGGGGTGCAGGAAAGCCCACTGAAGCGGCCCGGGCTTCGTACAGGTGAACCATGCGCCCGGCGCCATCGGTATCGAGTAGGTGCTGAGTGTCTGTCCGCGCCAACGATGTTCGCCGTCGGTGAGGACGCCGTCGCAGGACTGACCGGGCGGCGTCACACCCGATCGTTCCACCGTCACCACGGTCAGCACGGTGCCCTCCGGCAAGGGCTGCGCGTAGGACGCCGGGCTTTGACCGAAGTGCTTCACCTCCCCGATCGACCAGGTCTGCCCGTCGATGGTCTGTGCCTGCCGGGCGGCCACCACATGCTCGGGACGGACCGTGTCGAGATAGTGCGACCACGGCGGCCACAGGTCGGTGACGGTGTAGACGGTCAGTGCCGCGGCGGCCACGATGGCCCCGATCAGGTTGCGCTGCCACAGCGGCAGCGGTCGACGGCTCACGATCCCAGCCGGACCGGTTCCAGTGCCACCGGATCCTGGTGGCGGGCATCGGTGATCGGGATCGACACCACGAGGCGGGAGTCGAGGCGACCGTCTCCTTGCCAAACCCGCAGTGTCACCGGAACCGCTCCGTCGAGCAGATCCGGCGCGACGTCGAACACCCAGGAGCCGCGCTGCTCGATTCCCGGCGCCAGCGCGGTGCCCAGCGGTGTGGGCAGGAACCGATCGGAGGGGATGTAGGTGTTCGGGCCGACACGAAGGTCCGCGTTCGCCTTGACGGGCTCCGACATGGCGGTCAGCTCGGCGTCGACGACCACCCACTCACCAACCGCGGGCACCGGCGGCTTCGACGGTCGATTGGCCTGAGGGCCGATGCGCACCCCGGTCACAGTCATCTCGATGGCGCGGCCGCTGACGCGCTGCCCCATGGTGCCGGGGACATCGAGAGGTCCGTACACGTCGACGGGTCCGGGGAGGTGGTGCCACACCACCGCAGCGGCGGCCACGGCGGCGCCCGTCACCAGCGCGGGCACTGCTCTGCGCAGTCGGGCGCCCGCCGTCACTGCGCACCGCCGACCGGGACCACGACCTCGCCGTACTCGGTGATGCTGTCCACCCACAACTCGCCGTACACCACGAACCCCTGCTTGAACGTCTTGTCCCACACCCTCAGCGATACGGAATCGCCTGCAGCAAGAGCACTTTCCGCTATCTCCCAGACGTAGGCAAACTCTTCCTGGAGGCCCGGGCCGAGCGTGATCGCACGTGAACCGTCAGCGGTCCGCATGACACCCACGAGATGGCTGCCGGGCTGCTCCCGCAGATCGAGTTCGCCCTCGAGTCGGCCGGGAACGGTGCCGTCATTGCGCAGCGTGGCGACCACTCCGAGGTATGCCCGCCCCGGCTTCGCGGCTGCCACCACGGTATCCCCGGCGCGCACCTCCGGGACCAGGCGGGCCCGCTGTACCGTCACGGTGAACGCGTTGTCGCTGAACTTCTCACCCGGCTCGAACGACGTCACCGACGTGTTGACGGTGTCGAGGCCACCGAAGAGTGCAGCGATCGCCAGAATCGCCGCGATGCCCGCCTTCCACCACTGGCGTAGCCCACGCTGCGCCAGCCATCGCCGTGCACGCTGACGCGGGCCGAGATCGGCCACCGCTTCGCCGGTGTTGGCGTCCATGCCGCTGGATGTTATCGACTCTCAGCGCCGAAGCCTGATCCGCAACCTGTCGGCGGCGTCGCGCACCGCGCCGAGTTGCTTGGCGACCTGCACGGGTGCGGTGCCCCCACGGGCGTCGCGGGAGTTCACCGAGCCCTCGACCGTGAGGACCTCGCGGACGTCGGGTGTCAGCTCGGGATGGATGCCGGCCAGCTCGGTGTCCGCGAGTTCCTCCAACCCGACGCCGCGGGTCTCGGCCGCCCGCACGGCGGCACCTGCGGCTTCGTGCGCCACCCGGAACGGGACCCCGCGCCGCACCAGCCATTCGGCGACGTCGGTGGCCAGGGTGTAACCCTGCGGGGCCAGTTCGACCATCCGATCGGTGTCGAAGCGCAGCGTGGCCACCAGACCGGCCATGGCGGGCAGCAGCATCTCCAGCTGCGCCACCGAGTCGAACAACGGTTCCTTGTCCTCCTGCAGATCGCGGTTGTAGGCCAGCGGCTGGGCCTTGAGCGTGGCCAGTAGCCCGGTCAGGTTGCCGATCAACCGGCCCGACTTGCCGCGGGCCAGCTCGGCGATGTCGGGGTTCTTCTTCTGCGGCATGATCGAGCTGCCCGTCGACCACGCATCGTGCAGCGTCACATAGCCGAATTCCGTTGTGCTCCAGAGGATGATGTCCTCAGCCAGCCGGGACAGGTCCACGCCGATCATGGTCAGCACGAACGCCGCCTCGGCGGCGAAGTCGCGTGAGGCGGTGGCATCGACGGAGTTCTCCGCGGCGGTGTCGAAACCGAGTTCCTCGGCGATCGCGTCGGGATCCAGGCCCAGTGAGGAGCCGGCCAGAGCGCCGGAACCGTAGGGCGACACCGCGGCGCGCTTGTCGAAGTCGACGAACCTGTCGACGTCGCGCAGCAGCGGGTGGGCGTGCGCCAGCAGGTGATGGGCCAACAGGATCGGCTGGGCGGACTGCAGATGGGTCTTGCCGGGCAGGATCGCCGTCGGATGTGCGGCGGCCTGCGTCGCCAGCGCCGACACCACCTCGAGCACGCCGTCGGCCACCCGCCGGATCGCGTCGCGAAGCCAGAGCCGAAACAGCGTGGCCACCTGATCGTTTCGCGAACGCCCGGCACGCAGCCTGCCGCCGAGCTCCGCGCCGACCCGGTCGATGAGCCCGCGCTCCAGTGCCCCGTGCACGTCCTCGTCGCTGACCAGCGGGCCGAAGCTGCCGTCCGCGACATCAGAACCCAGGCTGTCCAACCCGAGGAGCAGCGCATCGCGTTGCTCCTCGGTGAGCAGCCCGGCCCGGAACAGCACCCGGGCATGGGCTTTGGACGCCACGACGTCGTACGGGGCCAACACCCAGTCGAAGTGCGTCGACTTGCTCAGTGCCGCCAGCGCATCCGAAGGGCCGTCGGCGAAACGGCCACCCCAGAGTGAGCCCTCGTTGGTGCTCATGGCTGGTGCTGTCGTGCTCGACGAGTGCGCGCTGTTGCACGCACACTGCGGCGTGTCGGTGCACAGACGCGCGGGCTCGCGGTGCGGGGGGCGGTCACTTGGCCAGGTCCCGGCGGGCCGACAGACTCGACGACAACCCGTGTACGTGTACGAAACCCTTGGCCGAGGACTGGTCGAAGGTGTCACCCTCGTCGTAGGTGGCCAGGTTGAAGTCGTAGAGGGATTCCGCGCTGCGGCGCCCGTTCACCGCGATGTGTCCGCCGTGCAGCACCAGGCGGATCTCACCGGAGACATGTTCCTGGGTGTGGGCGACGAAAGACTCGAGCGCGGTCTTCAGCGGCGAATACCACAGGCCGTCGTAGACCAGTTCGCCCCACTTCTGATCGGTGTTGCGCTTGAACCGGCCGAGTTCGCGCTCCAGCGTGACGTGTTCGAGTTCGGTGTGGGCGGTGATCAGCACCATGGCACCCGGGGCCTCGTAGATCTCGCGACTTTTGATCCCGACGAGCCGGTCTTCCACCACGTCGAGGCGGCCGACCCCTTGCGCTCCCCCGCGGCGGTTGAGTTCCTCGATGGCCTCCAGGACCGACACCGCGCGCCCGTCGATGGACACCGGCACGCCTTTGTCGAACCCGACGACCACCTCGTCCGGACTGCTCCAGTTGACGGTCGGATCCTCGGTGTAGTCGTAGACGTCCTTGGTCGGTGCGTTCCAGAGGTGTTCGAGGAATCCGGTCTCCACCGCCCGGCCCCACACGTTCTGGTCGATGGAGAACGGCGAGCGTTTGGAGACGTTGATCGGGATGGCGTTCTCCTCGGCGAAGGCGATCGCCTTCTCCCGGGTCCACGCGTAGTCGCGGACCGGGGCGAGAACCTCCAGATCGGGTGCCAGCGAGGCGAATCCGACCTCGAAGCGCACCTGATCGTTGCCCTTACCGGTGCAGCCGTGCGCCACGATGCCGCCACTGTGCTCGCGGGCGGCGGCCACCAGGTGCTTGACGATCAGCGGCCGGCTCAACGCCGACACCAGCGGATAACGGTCCATGTAGAGGGCGTTGGACTGGATCGCCGGCAGGCAGTACTGCTCGGCGAATTCGTCCCGCGCGTCGACCACCACCGCCTCCACGGCACCACAATCCAGGGCGCGCTGCCGCACGACGTTCATGTCCTCGCCGCCCTGCCCGAGGTCGATGGCGACCGCAACCACCTCGCGACCGGTCTCCTTGCCGATCCAGCTGATCGCCACCGAGGTGTCCAGACCGCCGGAATACGCCAGGATGACGCGCTCGGACATAACAAACTCCTTCTTC
>NZ_JBAUJB010000104.1:0-1674 GCF_049683355.1 Mycobacterium sp. | reverse complement strand
CACCGAGGTCTCCGACGACGTCCGGCTGGCCACCAACACGTTGCTCGACTACGGGCAGGACCTGGTCGGCAAGGTCAGCGCCGGCACCGTGGACCTGCGCGCCCGGGTGATGACGTACGCGCCGCTGCTGATCACCGCCGAGACCGCCATCACCGGGCTGGTCGCCAACGACGACCAGGACGTGCAGTCACAGGGTGCCGCGCTGTCGCGGGCCGTCGGGGCGCGCGGGCAGATGGCGATGCAGCAGATGCTGGTCAACCGTGGCGGCGACATCCCCGAACCGGAGCTGCGCTCGGCCATGATCACCTTGGCGGGCACCGAACCGTCGACGGTGTCGGCGATGGGTGCGTTCCTCGGTGGCGCCACCGACCGGGCGGCGGCGCTGCGGTCAGAGATGGTCAACCGGATGTCGGTGCTGTCCGACCCCGCCTCGGTGCTCGTCGGCAATCCCGAGCTGCTGGCCTCCCAGCAGGTCACCCGGGAGATCGCCGCCGGCCTGATCGCCGAGACCGCCGAATCGATCCCGGCGACGGTCGACAGCCAGGCCACCGCCGCGCGCACCGCCGCGATCCGCGACGCCGCGCTGGTCGTCGCCGCGATCGTGGTCGCGCTTGCGCTGGTCACGCTCGTTGCCCGCTCGTTGGTGCGTCCGCTGCGCACGCTTCGAGACAGCGCGCTCAAGGTCGCCCACGAGGACCTCGCCCGCGAGGTCGCACATGTCCGCAGCGACGGCAAACCCTTCCCGGTGCAACCCCTTCCGGTGCACACCACCGAGGAGATCGGGCAGGTTGCGCACGCCGTCGACGAACTGCACGAGCAGGCCGTGCAGCTCGCCGGAGAGCAGGCCCGGCTGCAGCTGCAGGTCACCGACATGTTCGAGACGCTGTCGCGGCGCAACCGCTCTCTGGTCGATCAGCAGCTCTCCCTCATCGACCGACTCGAACGCAACGAGGAGGACCCGGACCGGCTGGAGAGCCTGTTCCGGCTCGATCACCTGGCGGCACGGATGCGGCGCAACGGCGCCAACCTGATGGTGCTGGCGGGCGCCCGGATTCCCCGCGAGCAGGCCGACGCGGTGCCCGTGACCGCGCTCGTCAACGCGGCGTCCTCCGAGGTGGAGGACTACACCCGCATCACCACCGCAGACCTGCCCGACACCGAGATCGCCGGTGCGGTCGCGGGCGACCTCGTACATCTGCTCGCCGAGCTGCTGGACAACGCGCTGCGCTACTCGCCGCCCACCTCGCAGGTGAAGGTCTCGGCCGTGCCCACCGGCACCGGTGGCCTGGTGCTCGAGGTCGCCGACACCGGTCTGGGAATGACGGAACCCGACCTGCGCGTGGCCAACACCCGCCTGCAGTCCGGCGGCGAGGTCAACCCCTACACTGCCCGGCACATGGGCCTCTTCGTGGCGGGACGGCTCGCTGCCCAGCACGGGCTGGTGGTGCGATTGCGCAGCACCGTTGCCGAGGAACCCGGATCGGGCACCACGGCGGGTGTGTACGTGCCGGCCGGGCTACTCGTCGGCGGCGGACCGAGGCTGACCTTCAGCGTGGCCGACGAGCAGCAGGCCGATGCGCACGCCGGTATCGTCACCGCCCTCGCCCTCGACGAGCCCCGGCACGCCGAGCCCGTCGCCGGCCCAGCGGCGGATCAGCTGCCGCAGCGTCGGCC
>NZ_JBAUJB010000103.1:0-30669 GCF_049683355.1 Mycobacterium sp. | reverse complement strand
CAGATGAAGGGATCCTGCCCTCGATTGGGACCGTCGGCGATTCGACAATGCTCTGGCCGAGTCGGTCAACAGCAGCTACAAGAACGAACTCGTCGATAACGAGCCGCTCTACCCCGGGATGGCCGAGCTGTCGTTAGCCACCGCGGAATGGGTCGCCTTCTACAACCGGGAGCGCCCCAACGGGTACTGCGACGACCTCACCCCCGACCGGGCCGAGGAACTCTACTACGATCGAAAATTGGGCTCTCAAACCGAGGAGGCAGTCAGATAACGGAGCCTCCGGACACGCCGGGGTGGATCAATCGACATCACTGTCGATCGGAACGCAGGCACCCAAGTAGTTCGAGTCGCATGATGAACCCGGTTGCTGCGGCGGTACGGGCGACGCTGGAGCAGCGCTTGCGAGCGGAGCGAACGCCACTGCCGCGGCAGCTCCGATAGCCAGCAGATTCAATTTCACTATGGCTGCATCAACCACAGTCCCCTCCTTGTCTACTACTTCAGCCCGATCCGTCAACGGCGGCTTCGGACACATCGGCAATCGACCCCCCGACCGCTCGGCGAGAGTAGCGGTTCCGTGAGCTTGATCACAAGTTGCTTGAGCGCGGATCTTCGATGGCCCACGCGGTCCCGTAGACGGAGCCGAACCGCGGGCGGACTCGGGCGGTACCGAAGCCGACTTTCAGCCGTACTCAAAGTGCATTTGACCAGTGCAAACGCGACACTCCCCAGCCCGCCTACCAGCGCGATCCCGAACAAGTATTCGGCCGCGTATAAAACTTCCAAACTAGCTACGCGGGTTCGATTCCCGTCGCCCGCTCCAAGCTCGACCAGCGCGTGAGTCGCCGTGGTCGTCGTTCGGCAACCCGGCGGGTGGTCATCCATGTCCACCTAATGTCACCCAACGCCAACCTTGCCCAGTTTGCCGGCGGCGGATATTGGCAAAACAACGTGTATGTGTGAACGCGCCTTCACCGGTCCCCGTTTCATCGGCGCCGCCGCGGCGGCCTTGACGGCCGGCAGTGTCGTGCTCACGAGCTGCGCAGTTGGCGACGGTGGCACGTCGGGTGTTCACGAGACGACGACGCCGCCACCCGCGGCCGCATTCGAGCACGATGCGCAAACGCCGCCGCCGTCGACCGACCGCATTCTGCCCACCGGCCCGAAGTGGTTGGAGACCGACGAGATCGACGGTTTGGGCACCTTCGTGGTGGACGGTACCGGCCGCGCGGTGTATGCCTCCTCGGCGGACACGGCGAACGAGTCCACGTGTCACGGCTCGTGCGCTGACACCTGGCTGCCCCTGCTGGCTTCCGGCGATCCGGCAGGTGGGATCGGGATCCAGGTGTCCGCGGCCAGGACTGTCCCCCGCCCCGACGGCAGTGCACAAGTGGCCTATCAAGGTCATCCCCTGTACTGGTACGCGGGCGACAAGGGGCCGGGAACGATCGAAGGCCACGGCGTGAATTTGTTCGGCGCTGAGTGGTTTCTGATCACACCGGACGGCGAAAGGCTAGGCACAGCCAACCGATAAGGCACGCGTGTCGCGGTGTCGGTCCCGACCAGCTAAGCCTGGATGCACCGATTAGATGGGGCCTGGAGTGCGTCGTGACGCCGAAATTCCCTGTCGTAGTGGAAGAATGAGATTTGTCTAGAATCAGGTTCGTCCACAACGAAGGGCATCTCGTAGATGCAACTATCTCATATCCGGCCGGTGTCAGCGGCGGTCTTCGATGACCCTAAACTGGTGTCGTGCGCCGGGCTGGTCCCGATGGCCGCCCTGGCCCAGCAGTGCGGGCTGGCCAGGTTGGCCGATGAGCATCTGAGCGTGCCGACCGACAAGGGCGCCCATGCCGGGGCGAAGGTGAGCTGCCTGGTAGCGGGCATGGTCGCCGGGGCCGACAGCATCGATGACATGGCGTTGTTGCGGCACGGCGCGATGGGCACCGTGTTCGACCGCCCGTATGCGCCCTCGACGCTGGGGTCGTTCCTGCGGGAATTCGCCTTCGGTCATGTCCGCCAGCTCGACGCCGTAGCGTCTTGTCTGCTGGTCGGGCTGGCCAGCGACACGCCGGTGGCGGCGGGGATCGACGGCCCGGTGTGCGTCGATGTCGACGACACCATCATCGAAGTGCACGGCTATGCCAAACAAGGATCCGGTTACGGTTACTCCGGTGTGCGGGGATTGAATGCGTTGATCGCCACCGTCACCACCGCCGGCGGCGCCCCGGTGATCACCGGGCAACGCCTGCGCAACGGCTCGTGCGGATCTCCACGCGGAGCCGCCCGGATGATCGGTGACACCCTGGCCACCGTCAAACGGCTGCGCTCACCGCAGGCCACGACCAAGCCGCTGGTGCGGATGGATTCGGCGTTCTACGGCTATCCCAGCGTGGCCGCAGCGATCCGCGGCGATCCGCGGTGGTGCCGACGTGTCGGTCACCGTGCGTCTGGACCCCAAGGTCAAAGCCGCTATCGCCGACATCGGCGAGGACGCCTGGACGGCGATCGACTACACCGACGCCATCTACGACGACACCACCGGTCAGTGATCTCTCGCGCCGAGGTCGCCGAGATCGGGTCACCGCATTCAGCTCCCGCAAAGCCGCCGAGCAGATCGACGGCCGGGTTGGTGGTGCGCCGCATCCCTGACCTCAACCCCACCACCAACGGGCAGGCCACCCTGTTCGACACCTGGCGTTTCCACGCATTCTTTACCACCACCGACTCCGACACCGTCTCTGCCGACAAGATCCACCGCGGCCACGCGATCATCGAGCAGGTCCACGCCGACCTCAAGGACTCCGCGCTGGCCTATCTGCCCGTCGGGGCGATTCGCCGCCAACGCCGCCTGGCTGGTCCTGGCCGTCATCGCGTTCAACTCACCCCCGCCGCGGCCACCCTCACCGGGCCGGCGATGGGCAAAGCCCGCACCGCGACCATCCGCCGCACCCTGATCAGCGTGCCGGCACGCATCGCGCCCTCAGCCCGACGCCTCCGGCTGCACCTACCGCGCGGCTGGCCATGGGAAACAGCATGGAACACACTGTTTGACAGCCTGTTTCGCAGAAACCAGCCGATCATCGCCTAACCGAACACCCCCAGCCGCTCACCCGACACGAAAGACCCACAGGAACAACCCGATACCGAGGTCGGGCCATCACCCACGCCCTCACCACCGGGCACCCCGAATTCAACGCACACAACTGAACTCAACTCCACAACCACAGCCCATCGGTGGATCAAGGCTTAGTGACCGCCCTCGCCGTCATGCGGGCGAGGATGCGGTCGCGTTCGGCCGGGGTGATGATCGCCGGCCAAGCTGCGGGGCCGATCACCTCGGAGTGATGTTCGCGTAGCCCGGCAATGCGAACCGAGGTGAGGATTTGACGTACCGCGGTGGTCTGCCACGACTTCGCCACGGCCGGGGCGACACCGGTGTCGTTGAGCCAGATCGTCAGCGACCGAATCGACGCGCCGGCCAGATACTGGTCGACCATCTCGCGAACGACCTTGGCCTCAGTTCCGCGGAGGGTGATCTTGTCGGATTCGTAGCCGAAGGGGCGTGCCGAGCCGTGCGGCAATCCTTGTTCGGCGTTCTACAACATCTTGCGACGGATACGCGCGGACTTGCGGCCGGATTCTTTGGCGGCGAACGCGGCGAAAATTCGGGCCATGAACGACCCGTCATCGTTGCCGAGGTCGATGTCGGCGGTCACCGTGGCGACATCCCGTACACCCACCGATTCACACAGAGTGACGAATTCTTCCAACTCGACCGGGCGGCGGTGTAACCGATCCAGGTTGTAGACGATCACCGCATCGCGGGCACCGGATTTCAGGTCGGCCAACATCCGGGCGTACTCGCGGCGCGGCTTACCGGAGTAGGCCGACACATCGTTGTCGACATACTCATCACCGACCTGCCAACCGCGATCAGCTGCCAGTTTGCGGCAGTCCTCCAGCTGACGTGCGACGCCCAGCCCGGTGCCCTCCACATCCGCCGAGATGCGCGCATAGATCGCCGTCGACCGCACCCCAGTGCGCTGAGCAGGAGTTTTCGGTTTCGCCATGAGGGTAGTTTGGCAACATTTCAGCTGGCTGATGCGGGTCGGGTTCCTCGGCGCACCACTGATCGTCGGTGTCGTCGCCGACGTGACCAGCCTGCGGATCGGCCTTGTCATCGTGCCGGTCGCCGGTGTCACGCTGATCTTGCTCGCCGGGGTGCTCAGCGCCCGGCGACGACGCTGAGCTGCTATTCGAGCGCGCCTCGGGCCATCGGGGTCAACACCTCGTGCGCGAAGCGGCGCAGTTCGCCGTCGTCTGCGAAGTCCGGGTTGGACGGCGGCATCGACAGGTACGTGAAGAACAGGCGGGCGAAGACATCGGCCACCCAGCGCACCGGTTGCGCCGGGGTTCCAGGGGCCTCACCGTGCAGGTAATTGGCGATGAACGCCGACCCCATCGCGATGAGCTCTGCGGACTCCGCCGGAGGGCCGGGATCGACGTGCGGGGCCCGACGCAGGATCGGGTGGACCCGGGCGAAGGTCACCGCGGCGATGAACGCGTTGGCGACCCCCTCGTCGGGGTCGGTGGTGGCCTCGATGGCGTCGGCCACCGCGGCCAGGAACCGCTGGGTCTCCCGACGGACCAGCGCCGCGACCAGGTCGTCACGGCGTGGATAGCGCCGGTAGGCCGTCATCCGGGAGACGCCGGCCTTGCGCACCACCTCCTCGACGGTGATGCGGTTCAGGCCGACGGATGCGGCCTCCGTGAGCGCCGCATCCAGCAGTCGGCGGCTGGTGCGGTCCGCGGATTCGTCGTTCCCGTGGTCGCCGAAGAGCCTGGCGGCCCCACCGACGACGACCACCAGCTGGGGATCGATCACCGGGTCAGAACCTCGGGGGCCGGCGCGCCGGCGGCCCGGGCACGCGCCAGCAGCACGTATCGGGGTGTCCCGAAGGCCCATCGGTGCATCCGCGCGTCGAGCTGCAACGCCGGTTCGTAGAGGGCGCGGCTCAGCACGGCGGGACGGTCGTGCCCGGTCAGCTCGCGTGCCCACCGTGGTGCCCGGATCATGCCGGCGTGCACCGCGAACCGTCCGACCCCGCGCTGGATCGGCCCAGGCAGGTCGGACAGGGACGGCGAGGCGGTCAGGAAGTCGAGGAAGGCGCGCGTCTGCGCCGTCACGGCCAGCTTGGGACGCAGCCGCGCGACGAATCTCTCGAGCTCGGCCACGTTCGCCGGCACGTCCTGCCCGCCGCCCAGTCGCCCGATCGTCGCCCGATCGTCGCCTGCTCGGCGAGGTACCGGTCCCGCTCGTCGGCAGACAGCACCCTGTTGGTGCGTTCGAAGGTGCGCATGATCATCCACGGAATGCAGACGTGCACCCAGGTGATCAGCTCGGGGTCGAGCGCACGGTAGGGGACCCCGTCCGGGCGGGTCCCGTTGACGAACGAATGGATGTGGCGGACGCGCTCGATCAGCGCGGTGGCCGCGGCAGTGTTCCCGAACGTCGTGGCCAGCACGTAGCCCAGGGTGGCGCGGGCCCTGCGGAACGGGTCGTCGCGAAAGTCCGACAGGTCCTCGACGCCCGCGACGACCGAGGGGTGGAGCACCTCGAGCACGATCGCCGCGAGGCCTGCCTGGGAGACGGCCGCAAGATCGGCGTGCAGCTCCCACGACATGCTGCCGGGCCCGATCAGGCCGGGGTCACCCGACGGGCCGCCGTAGATCGCGGCATCGTCGTGCCGGCCGGCCTGGCGCTCGAAGGCGTCGACGATGCGGCTGCGCAACGGATGCATCAAGGCCCCCTTTGGTATGAATGTTACAACTGCACTCCTATATATACCATAGTGCCTCCCGCGGCGACGGATTTTCCGGATCCCACGGCGCATCCCGGCCTACGCTGGCGTGCATCCCGACGGATCCGCTCACTGGTACAGTTCCGTACCAGGAACTGACCAAAGGAGTTCGACATGACCACGGAGGCCGCGCCCCGCGACACCGCAGGTGGAGGGCCCGTCGTGGAGACCACCAACGGTCCCGTCCGCGGCGTGGACGCCGGCGTGGTCAAGGCCTGGAAGGCGGTGCGCTACGCGGCCGCACCGGTCGGTGACCTGCGGTGGCGGGCGCCTCAGCCGCCGGTTGTGTGGTCGGAGCCCGCCGATGCGAGCCGGGTCGGGCCGGTGTGCCCCCAGCCCACTGATCCGAGGATCCCGATCGACCTCGGAGCCCCGCAGGGGGACGACTTCCTGACCCTCAACGTGTGGGCGCCGGCGGGCACCCAACCCGGCGACGCCAAACCGGTGATGGTGTGGGTGCACGGCGGCGCCTACATCCTCGGCTCGGCCAGCCAGCCGCTCTACCATGGCCGCGCCCTCGCTGCCGGCGGTGACGTCGTGGTCGTCACCGTCAACTACCGCCTCGGGGCGCTGGGCTTCCTGGAGCTGTCGACTCTGGGCGCCGACAGCGAGCGGTTCGCCACCAATGTCGGCCTGCGCGACGTGCTGGCCGCGCTGGGCTGGGTGCGCGACAACATCGCGGCGTTCGGCGGTGACCCGGGCCGAGTCACGTTGTTCGGGGAGTCCGCCGGCGCGGGCATCGTGACCACGCTGCTGGGTAGCCCCGCCGCGGCCGGGCTGTTCAGCGCCGCGATCGCCCAGAGTTCACCGGTCACCTCGACCTATGACTCCGGGCGCGCCCGCGGGGTGGCCGAGAGGTTCCTGGAGGTGCTCGAGGTCGGCCCCCGGGACCTCGGCCGCCTGGCGGATCTGAGCACCGAGGCAATCGTGGCGGCTTCGCGGACGGTGTTCGACGAAGTGCCCGTGCGCACCCCGGGCAGGCTGGCCTTCGCGCCGATCGTCGACGGCGACCTGGTTCCGGACTATCCGGTCAGCATGGCCAGGAAGGGTTCGACCCATCCGGTGCCGCTGATCATCGGCACCAACAAGAACGAGGCCGCGCTGTTCCGGTGGATGAAGTCGCCACTGATGCCCATCAAGCCGGAGTCGATCAAGGCGATGTTCGCCGAGATCGCCGCCGAGCAGCCGGGCCTGCAGCTGCCCGACGCGACCCGCCTGGGCGGCACCTACCGCGGCCGGGGGACCGTCAAAGGCGTCGGGTTGGCCAGTGACCTCGGTTTCCGGATGCCGTCGATCTGGTTCGCCGACGGTCACCGTGCCGTCGCGCCGGTGTATCTGTACCGCTTCGACTTCGCCACCGCGATGCTGCGGCTGCTGCGCCTGCACGCCGCCCACGCCACCGAACTCCCGTTCGTCTGGGGCAATCTCGGCGCCGTGCGCAGGGACCCGATGTTCGCACTCGGCGGCCGCAAGGTCGGTGAGGCGGTCTCGCAGCGGATGCGTGCCCGGTGGACAGGCTTTGCGACACACGGCGAGCCCCGCGGGCCGGCCGGCGAACCGGCTTGGCGCCCTTACGGTGCCGACGACCGAGCCACGCTGGTCATCGACAAACAGGACTCGGTGGTCGACGACCTCGACGCCGACGTGCGGCGCGCCTGGGGTGACGACGTCCTGAGCTTCCTCTAGAGATCCGATTCCCGGAGGTGCCGCCATGGAGTTGCTCGACATGCTGCCGCCGCAGATGCGCGACCCGGTGCTGTTCGCCGTCCCGTTCTTCCTGCTCCTGCTGGTCATCGAGTGGACGGCCGCCCGCAAACTCGAGCACGTGCCGGATTCCGCCGAGCCCGGGCGGCCGGGTCGCGGGGCCCACTTCGCGCGCGACTCCTGGGCCAGCATCTCGATGGGGCTGGTGTCGATCTTCACGATGGGTGCGTGGAAGTTCCTGGCGCTGCTGGGTTATGCGGCGATCTATGCCTACCTGGCCCCGTGGCATCTGTCCGCCACCCAGTGGTACACGTGGGTGATCGCGATCGTCGGCGTGGATCTGCTCTTCTACGCCTACCACCGCACCGCGCACCGGGTCCGGTTGATCTGGGCCACCCACCAGGCCCACCATTCCAGCCAGTACTTCAACTTCGCCACCGCGCTGCCGCAGAAGTGGAACAACAGCGGGGAGATCCTGATGTGGATTCCCCTGCCACTGTTGGGCGTTCCGCCGTGGATGGTGTTCGCGAGTTTCTCGATCAGCCTGATCTACCAGTTCTGGATCCATACTGAACGCATCGGTAAGCTCTGGCGCCCAATCGAATTCGTGTTCAACGCGCCCTCGCACCACCGGGTGCACCACGGAATGGACCCCCAGTACCTGGACAAGAACTACGGTGGCATCCTGATCGCTGGGATCGGTTGTTCCGCACCTTCCAGCCGGAGCTGTTCCGGCCGCACTACGGATTGACCAAACCGGTGGACACGTTCAACATCTGGAAGCTGCAGACGCGCGAATACGCGGCCATCGGCCGCGACGTGCGGGCCGCCCGCAGAATTCGCGACAAGCTCGGCTACATCTTCGGCCCACCCGGGTGGCTGCCCGTGGGCGCGGCCCGGGCCGGCGACCAACCGCCGGCCTAGGTTCCCCGATAGCGTCAACGATCGGCGACACGGCCCGTGGGCAGGCCGTAGTGTGCGCAGAGTGGAGACGGTTTTCGATGCCAACGTCGGCCCCGCACTGGTAGATCGGTCACTGGCCGAAAGTGCGCTCGGCTCGGTGTGGCTGGACATCGCGCGCCCGGAGTTCCCCGCGCCCTCGGGCCCACTCACCTGCGACCTGCTGGTGATCGGCGGCGGCTACACCGGCCTGTGGAGCGCGCTGCACGCCGCGCGCCGCCACCCGGACAGGCGGATCGTGCTGATCGAGGCCGACCGCATCGGTTGGGCGGCCTCCGGGCGCAACGGCGGCTTCGTCGACGCCAGCCTGACCCATGGGTTCGAAAACGGAAAATCCCGCTGGCCCAACGACATCGACACGCTCGAGGCGATGGGCATGGAGAACCTCGACGGCATGCAGACCGAGATCGCCGAACTGGGCCTCGACACCGAATGGCAGCGCACCGGGATGCTGACGGTGGCCACCGAACCGCATCAGGTCACATGGCTCGAGGAGGCCGCCGCCGACGGGCAGGGACAGCTGCTCGACGAGCCAGGGGTCCGCGCCGAAGTCCATTCACCGACGTATCTCGCGGGTCTCTACAGCCCTGACACGTGCGCGGTCGTCAACCCCGCCAAGCTGGCGCTGGAGCTGGCGCGGGCCTGCCGCGATCTCGGTGTCGAGATCTTCGAGCACACCACCGCGAACCAGATCGACTCGGGCGGCGCCGCGCTGCGGGTGCACACCGACGGGCCGGCGGTCACCTGCCGTCAGGTGGTGTTGGCGACCAACGTGTTCCCCAGCCTGCTCAAGCGCAACCGGCTGTTCACCGTGCCCGTGTACGACTACGTGCTGGCCACCGAGCCGCTGACCGAGGCGCAACTCGAGCGCGTGGGCTGGCAACGCCGGCAGGGAATCGGCGACTCCGCCAACCAGTTCCACTACTACCGCCTGACGATGGACAATCGGATCGTCTGGGGCGGGTACGACGCCGTCTACCATTTCGGCCGGCACGTCAAAACCGACTACGAGGACCGCCGGGAGACCTACCGGCGGCTGGCGGCGCACTTCTTCATCACCTTCCCGCAACTCGACGACGTCCGGTTCAGCCATCGATGGGCCGGACCCATCGACACCAACACCCGATTCTGCGCGCACTGGGGCCTGGCCCGCGAAGGCCGCGTCGCCTACGTCAACGGGTTCACCGGGCTGGGTGTCGGCGCCACCCGGTTCGCCGCCGACGTGTGTCTGGATCTGCTGGACGCCACGCAGACGCCCCGCACCCGGCTGGAGATGGTGCGCAAGAAGCCGCTGCCCTTTCCGCCGGAGCCGCTTGCCAGCGTCGGCATCCAGGCCACCAGGTGGTCACTGGACCGGGCCGACCATTCCGCGGGCCGGCGCAACCTGTTGCTGCGGGCGCTGGACGCCGCCGGGCTCGGCTTCGATTCGTGAGCCCCGGGTCAAGTCGTGCGGTTGCGGCGCACCCCCGACATGTAACGCTGACATGTAACGCCCCTTTTCCGGATTGCGATCAGCCTGTTACATAAGCCGTGACAGCGGGTATCACCGGCCGGAAGAGCGAGGGGCGCCATGTCTGTTCAGCCGTCAACACGATCGGCGCGTCGATGGCTGGTGTCCCTGCTGGCGGTGGCTGCCCCGCTGCTGGCCATCCTGCTGACATCGGCGCCCGCGCACGCCCAACCGGGTGTGGTCGTCCACCCCGGCATGGAGATCCACCAGGATTCGGTGCTGTGCACCCTCGGCTACGTCGACCCGCAGACGCGGGTGGCGTTCACCGCGGGGCACTGCCGCGCATCGGGCACGGTCTCGGACAAGCAGGGCAATTTCATCGGCAGGCAGGGTTCGTTCCGGGACAACACCCCCGACGGCACCACGATCGACACCAACCACCAGATCGCCGACTGGCAGGTGATCCACCTGGTTCCCGAGGTCGCCGTCAACAACGTGCTGCCCAGTGGACGGGTGCTGGTCACCGATCCCGCGGTGCTGCCTGTCGTAGGTATGCCGATCTGCCACTTCGGCGTGGTGACGGGGGAGAGCTGCGGGACCATCGAGGCGGTCAACAACGGCTGGTTCACGATGGCCAACGGCGTGGTCAGCCGCAAGGGTGACTCCGGAGGCCCCGTGTACACGCCGATGCCAGACGGACGCACCGTGCTCATCGGAATGTTCAACAGCACTTGGGGCAGCCTGCCGGCCGCGGTGTCGTGGCAGGTCACCAGCCAGCAGGCCCGCGAGGACACGATCTCCTCGGCGTCGGCCAGCCTCGCCACACCTCCCGCGCTGCCTTAATCGCGAAGCTCGAACACCGGGATCGACGGCGCCACCACACGCCGCTCGGCGGCCGTCGAGGCCGGGGTGAGCCCGCCGACGTGGCCCTTGACCTGCCAGTACCACCGGTCGAGGTAGCGCTCGAGCAGTTCGGTCTTGGCCTCGTCGGGCAGCTCGACCGCACGGCGGCGGCGTGAACGCCACCGCGGTCCCATCTCGACAGCTCCCGCGGCGCGCACGTTGCGCGCCCACTGGGTGTTTCCCCGCGGGGAAACCAGGTACTGCCGACCGTCGACGGACAACAGATTCACCACCACGCCTCGTGTTCGGCCGGTGCTGCGGCCCCGCACCCGCAGGGCGGTGCTGCCCGCGATGCTCACCCCCATTTCGGCGAGATGCCGGATCGCTTCGTTGAAGATCCGGGCGTTGAGTCCCGGAACGTCGTAACGCTGTTCCATGTCGGCACGCTGTTTCATCGGAGTTCCCTTTCATCGGATAATGGAGAGCAGTGCTCTCATTACTGAGGCTGTCACCCAGCGCCGCTGAAATCAAGAGCAGTGATCTCGTTTTGTGTCACACTGGGCCGGTGGGCAAGCGACAGGACTCCCGCGACCGGACCGAACGCCGCATCATCGAACTGGGCCGGCGTCATCTGGTGACCGAGGGCGCGGCCGGGCTGTCGTTGCGCGCCATCGCCCGCGACCTGGGCATGGTGTCCTCGGCCGTGTACCGCTATGTCGGCAGCCGCGACGAGCTCCTGACGCTGCTGCTCGTCGACGCCTACACCGACCTCGCCGACGCCGTCGA
Organism: Mycobacterium sp.; assembly: GCF_049683355.1. Taxonomy (GTDB): domain Bacteria; phylum Actinomycetota; class Actinomycetes; order Mycobacteriales; family Mycobacteriaceae; genus Mycobacterium. Next base: position 19,062 of record NZ_JBAUJB010000103.1, on the reverse strand, counting down.
CCTCGCCCGCGACGCCGCACCGGATGCGTGGCGCAAGCAGCTTCTCGCGATGGGGCGGGCGGCCCGGTCGTGGGCCGTCCGGGAGCCGGCGAGCTGGACCCTGCTCTACGGAAGTCCGGTACCCGGGTATCACGCCCCTCGGGAGCAGACGGTCGCGCCGGGCACCAGGGTGGTCGGCGCACTCTTCGGCGTCGTGGCGACAGGCGTTGCCGCGGGCGATGTCGCCTCGTCGAAAATCACTGTGCCACCGTCGTTGTCATCGGACTTCGACGGGCTGCGCGCCGAGTTCGACTTCGCGGTCGACGACACGGTGGTCGCCAAGTGCCTGGTTCTATGGGCGACCCTGGTCGGCGCCATCAGCCTGGAGATCTTCGGACAGTACGGAACCGACACCTTCACCGATCACGCGGCGGTGTTCGACACGCAGCTGAGCCTGGTGGTCGAGATGCTGGTCGGTCAGAACGCCTGAGTCCCCGATGGACTGACGACAAACCCGTGCTCCCCGTAGTGGCGATCCGGCGGATCGGGCGTGTCGCGAGGCCAGGATGCCGGCTTTCCCGCACGGCAGGCCAGTGCGCCGTCGCTCGGAACCGCGCAGACCACCCCGTTGTCCGGCGCGATCTTCGTGCCGATTGGCAACAACGGATAGGTCGCGTCACCGACTTCGTGCCGGACCGGCCGAACCGCGCTGGACGGGTCAACGAAACCGAGACCATGTCGAGGTCGGCTTGCGCGCCGGGTAGCGGCCCCTGGCAGAACACCCCGAGTTCGGCGATCAGGCTGAGCTGGCACCGCAGCCCGCCCGGCGTCCGGAAAGCCCACCCCGAGGCACTCGGATGGGCATCCTGAACCCGATAATCGCCGAGATCGACTGGCGGGGTACGAGCCGACATCGGGAAACGACGGCGGCGTCGCCTGCGCGGACGGTCCGCCGAGGGTGGCGACAGCGACGACGGCCGCCACGGCCGTCACCGCCGCCTTCGGCAGTGCAGGCGTCACCATGTATTGGTCATCGGAGACGCTGCACCATGCGTCAACAGCGGCCGAACTAGAACACGTTCTAGCCAGCACGGCCCCGGGTCGATATTCTCGAGGAGATGCTTGACCAGACACCTGTCCAGATCGCCTGGGTGACCGCCGACCTCGCAGCCACCGAGAAGGCGCTCACCGCGCTGTTGGGCGCCAAGAGGTGGACCCGGATGCCGGGCGTGCACTTCAGCCCCGACATGTGTTCGTACCGCGGGCGACCCGCCGATTTCGTCGCCGACATCTCGTTGAGCTACGCCGGAGACACCCAACTGGAAGTGATCGCCCCGGTGACCGGTGACAGCGTGTACACCGAGTTCCTCCAGCGCTGCGGCCCCGGCCTGCACCATATCTGCGTCGAGGCCCCCGACGTCGAGCGGTTCGAGGCCGCCGTCGACGCGGCCGAACGTGACGGCGCACCCGTCGTCATGTCGGGCACGATGCCCGGCGGGATGCGGTTCGCCTACGTCTCGGCCGAGAGTTCGGGCGTGCCCTACATCGAGATCGCCCACATCCCGCCACAGATCCACGCCCTCTTCGACCACATCAAACAGGAGCAGAATTGACCATGCAGCACATCCCGGAAACCGTGAGCGTGGATGAGGTCACGTCCTGGTCCGAGGAGACCGACGTGGTGGTCCTCGGGTTCGGCATCGCCGGCGGGTGCGCGGCCGTCAGCGCCGCAGCCGCCGGAGCCCGCGTCCTGGTGCTGGAGAAGGCCGCCGCAGCGGGCGGGACCACATCGATGGCCGGTGGGCACTTCTACCTCGGCGGCGGGACGGCCGTCCAGCAGGCCACCGGTCACGACGATTCCCCGGACGAGATGTACAAATACCTGGTGTCGCAGTCACGCGACCCCGAGCACGACAAGATCCGCGCCTACTGCGAGGGCAGCGTGGAGCACTTCGACTGGCTCGAGGCGCTGGGCTTTCAGTTCGAGCGCAACTTCTACCCCGGCAAGGTCGTCGTCCCGCCGGGCACCGAGGGGCTGTCCTACACCGGCAATGAAAAGGTGTGGCCGTTCTGCGAGCAGGCCAAGCCCGCTCCGCGCGGACACTCCGTGCCGGTCCCCGGCGAACTGGGTGGCGCGGCGATGGTGATCGACCTGCTGCTCAAGCGTGCCGCCGAGCTCGGGGTGCAGATCCGCTACGAAACCGGAGCGACCGCGCTCGTGGTCGACGACGACGGCGCGGTCGCGGGGGTGCGTTGGAAGCACTTCACCGAAACCGGTGAGGTGAAGAGCAAGTCGGTCATCGTCGCTGCCGGCGGCTTCGCGATGAACGCCGAGATGGTGGCTGAATACACTCCGGCACTCGGTCAGGAGCGCAAGACGAAGCACCACGGCATGGCTGCCCCCTACATCCTCGGCAACCCGAACGATGACGGTCTCGGCATCAAGCTGGGGGTCTCTGTCGGCGGCGTGGCCACCAATATGGATGAGCTGTTCATCACCGCCGCCGCGTACCCGCCGGAGATCCTGCTGACCGGGGTGATCGTCAACTCCGACGGGCAGCGGTTCGTCGCCGAGGACTCCTATCATTCGCGCACTTCGGCTTTCGTGCTGGAACAGCCCGGGCAGTCGGCATACCTGATCGTCGACGAGGCCCACATGCAGATGCCCGAGATGCCGTTGATCAAGTTCATCGATGGGTGGGAGACGGTCGCAGAGATGGAGTCTGCGCTGGGAATTCCGGAAGGAAACCTCGCCGCGACCCTGGACCGTTACAACCGCAACGCCGCCGACGGCCAGGACCCGGACTTTCACAAGCAGCCGGAATACGTTGCGGCACAGGATCATGGCCCGTGGGCGGCTTTCGACCTGACCCTGGGCCGGGCGATGTACTCCGGTTTCACGATGGGCGGGCTGAAGGTGTCCATCGACGGGGAGGTGCTACGCGAGGACGGCAGCGCGGTCCGCGGGCTGTACGCCGCGGGCGCGTGCGCGTCCAACATCGCCCAGGACGGCAAGGGTTATGCGAGCGGCACACAGCTGGGGGAGGGGTCGTTTTTCGGGCGGCGGGCGGGAGAGCACGCAGCGCGGCCCCAGCAGTAGGGCGCTACACGCGCGTCGGTTCCTCACCGACATCCCCGAGATACCAACGGCCTTCGCCCAGCAGTTGCAGCTGGCGGGTGTGGTGCTGCTCGACGGTGCTGCGGTGGCTGACGCTGACCACGATGGTGTCCGGGAGCTCGCTGCGCACCAGCCGGTAGAGCGTCAACTCCAGACCCTCGTCGAGCGCTGAGGTCGATTCGTCGAGGAACACCGCCTGCGGCTTGGTGAGCAGGATCCGCGCGAACGCGATGCGTTGTTGCTCACCGGGGGAGAGCACCTTGGCCCAGTCCTGCTCCTCGTCGAGCCGACCGACCAGGTGCGGCAGCGCCACCCGTTCCAGCACCGCGCGCAGATCGTCATCGGTGATGGACCCGATCGCGTTGGGATACGACACCACCGCGCGCAGATCGCCCAGCGGCACATACGGCATCTGCGACAGGAACATCGTGGCGTTGTCCTCGATCGGATAGCTGATCGAACCCGAGGCGAACGGCCACAACCGCCCCAGGCTGCGCAGCAGTGTGGTCTTTCCGGTGCCGGAGGCGCCGGTGATCACCAGCGCATCGCCACGTTGCAGCGACAGGTCGAGTGGATCGATCAGCCGGCGTCCGTCCGGGGTTCGCACCTCGACGTCATCGAGCTGGACCCCGCCGTCGGCGGAGTTCTCCGCGTTGAGGGACGGCAGCTCGCGGCCCTCCTCGTTGGCGATGACGAGGCCGTACAGACGGATGATCGCGGCGCGGTAGCCGGCGAAGTCGTCGTAGGCGTTGCGGAAGAACGAGAGCCCGCTGAGGATCTCGCGGAACGCACTGGCGGTCTGCGAGAGCTGTCCGAGGGTGATCTCGCCGCTGTAGAACCTCGGGAACTGCACGATGTAGGGAATCAGTTCCTGCGCCTGGCTGATCGAGAGGTTCCAGCCGAGGAAGCCGGCCATCCGGTTGACGTATCTCTTGTAATTGTCCACGATCGGCGCGAAAAGCCTCAGCAGACCGGTGCGCTCGGCGATCTCGCCGCGGTAGAACGCCACCGCCTCGGCGGCGTCACGCAGACGCACCAGGGCGTACCGGAAAGCAGCGTTGAACTTCTCGTTGCGGAAGGCCAACCCGATGATCGGGCGGCCGATCCAGAATGCGACGACCGTGGCGAACAAGATGTATGCCAGACCGATCCAGAACATCGCCTTCGGTAGCTCGACGCCGACGAACGGCAGGGTCACCGGACCCGACAGATTCCACAGGATCGCGGTGAACGAGATCATCGCGGCGATCGACGAGATGGCGCCGAAAAGCAGTGTCGTTCCCGAGGTGTTGTTGGGCCGGTTGGGCAGCGGGCCGACACCGGCGGTGAAGATGTCGATGTCCATCTGGATGCGCTGGTCGGGGTTGTCGATGGTGTCGTCGATGAACCGCGAACGGTAGTAGGCCTTACCGTCGAGCCAGTCCCCGGTCAGCTGGTCGGTGAGCCAGGCCCGCCACCGCAGCATGAACCGCTGTGTCGCCAACAGGTCGATCATGATCGTGGCGACGTTGATGACCGCCAGCACCGCGAACACCGTCATCGACAACCAGAAGCCGTCCCGGCCGGATTCCCGGACGGTGTCGTCACCGGCTCCGACTCCGGCCGCGATGACCTGGAAGCTGGTCATCATGTCGTTGCCCTGGAAGCTGAACAGCACCGACAACCGGACGCTCGCGATCACCAGCAGCAGGATGCCCGCCAGCCAGAGCCACACGATCACGCTGTCGCGCCCGGTGAAATAGCCACGGGTGACCCGCCAGAACTGGCGGCCCCACTCGGTGTAGCGGGCGATCAGTACCAGCGCCACCAGGGTCGCGACGGCGGCGTACGCCCAGCCTTTGGCGATCCATGCCAACGAGGTCCAGACCTCGTCGTCCCAGTTCAGCGTTGGGGTGAACGTTTCCATTCGGGCAAACTACCCTGGCCGTCGGCCAGCAGCGTGGCGGAGCGCGCTAACCCGACGGCGCGAGTCGGCCCAGCCGCCATTCCCCGTCCCCGACGAGTTCCAGCCGCTGGTCGTGGAACTGTTGGACCGTCGCCCGGTGGCTGACGCTCACGATGACGGTCTGCGGCAGCTCCGCACGGACTGCGCGGTACAACATCTGCTCGAGGCCCTCGTCCATCGCCGATGTCGTCTCGTCGAGAAACACCGCCGAGGGCCGGTTCAGCAGGATGCGGGCGAACGCGATCCGCTGCTGCTCGCCCACCGAGAGCACCTTGGTCCACTCCTGCACGTCGTTGAGTCGGATCACCAGATGTGACAGCGCGACATCGAACAGTGCCTGTTGAATGGCCCGGTCGTCGACCACCCCCGGGCCGCGGGGGTAGGCGACCACGGCCCGCAGGTCACCGATCGGCAGATAGGGCAGTTGGGGTACGAACATCGCGTCGTCGCGGCCGTTCGGGAGCCGCACCTGTCCTGTCGCGAACGGCCACAGCCCGGCCAGGCTCTGCAGCAGCACGGACTTGCCCATCCCCGACGGGCCGGCGATCAGCAGCGTCTCGCCCGCGTCGAGGTGCAGGTCCAAAGTGCGCACCAGCGGCGTCCCGTCCGGCTTGCGCACCTCGACGCCCGCCACCTCGAGCGCGCCGCCCGCCGACCGTCCGGTCTGCACCGAGTCGAAGTCAGCGGCCTGGACGTTCTGCCCGGCCAGCCCGTCGAGACGGATGATCACCGCGCGGTAGCTGGCGAACTGGTCGTAGGCGTTGCGGAAGAACGACAACGAATCGTGGATCGCGCCGAACGCGATGGAGGACTGCCACACGTCGCCGAAGGACAGCCGGCCGGCGAACAACCCCTGTGCCTGGACGAGCCAGGGCAGCGGGTTGATCGCCTGACTCATCGAGACGTTCCAGCCGAAGAACAGCATCATCCGGTTGAGCCACCGGCGGTAGTTGTCCATCACCGAGTCCAGCCGCCCCTTGAGCAGCGAGCGCTCCGCGGACTCGCCGCGGTAGAGGCCGATCGCGGCGCCGCCGTCACGCACCCGCACCAGCGCGTAACGGAATCCGGCGTTGCGCTTCTCGTTGAGGTAGCTGAGCCGGATCAGCGGGCGGCCGATGGCCACCGCGACGACGGTGCCCACCAGGACATAGACCAGCACGATCCAGAACAGCGCCCGTGGCAGGGTGAGGCCGGCAAGCAACACCGGTTCCGACAGCCGCCACAGGATCGCACCGAACGTCAACACCGACAGCACGGCCTCCACCGCACCGAACAGCAGTGTGTTGCCCGAGTTGTACATCGGGTTGTTCGTCTGGCCACCGACTCCGGTGGTGAACACGTCGATGTCCTGCTGGATGCGTTGATCCGGGTTGTCGATGGGCCTGCTGGAGAACTGGGCGCGATAATAGGCCAGGTCGCCGAGCCAGTCGCCGATGAACCGGCGGCTCAGCCAGATACGCCATCGCATGATGAAGCGCTGCATGACGTACATGTCGAGCAGCAACCGGACGACGAAACACCCGGCCAGCACGGCGAACACCACCATCGTCGCCCAGAACCCGGCGACACCGCTGGCCCCAGCCGCTTCGGAGGTCCCGCCCTGGAAGGCGATCTGCAGCGCGGTGAACAGGTCGTTGATGTAGTAGGTCAGCAGCACGTTGATGCGGACCGCGACGACCAACGACAACAGCAGGAAGGCGACCAGCAGCCACACCGTGACGCTGCGTCGGCCCGTGAAGTAATCGCCTGTGACACGCCAGAATTGACGTCCCCACTCGGTGAATCGGCCCAGTGCCAGCAGCACGATCAGCAGACAGAAGGCCGTGAGTACGAACGTCGTCGCGACCCACAGCGCAGAGTTCCACAGCTCGCGGCTCCAGTCGAGGGACGGCTCGAAGGTCGGCGCGAATGTCTCGGTCTCCAAGCCTTCACCTCCCCCCGCCGGCCAGCCTGCCTGCGGCGAAGCTACCGCAGGCCGCCGCGGCAGACCGGCATTCCGGTCGGCTCGAGCCCGGCGTGGACCGGACACGCCCGCCCGGCCTACGGGTCGACGGCGGTCGCGGGCCGCGTACCTTGAACATGTGGCTCGGACCTCTACGAAATCGTCGTCGAAACCCAGGACAGGACGGATCTCCAACCGATTCTGGAAGCTGCTCGGCGCCAGTACCGACAAAGACCAGACGCAGTCGATGGAACTGGTCCACCGGTCCGCCGACTACGACGAGAAGGCCGCGGGACTCGATGACGAGCAACTCCGCAAGGCCGCCCGGTTGCTCGAACTCGACGATCTGGCCGACTCCGCCGACATTCCCCAGTTCCTGGCCATCGCCCGGGAGGCGTCGGAGAGAACGACGACGCTGCGTCCCTTCGACGTCCAGTTGCAGGCCGCGCTGCGGATGCTGGCCGGCGACGTCGTCGAGATGGCCACCGGTGAGGGCAAGACCCTCTCCGGCGCCATCGCGGCCGCCGGCTACGCGCTCGCGGGCCGCAGCGTGCACGTCATCACGATCAACGACTACCTGGCCCGCCGGGACGCCGAGTGGATGGGCCCGCTGATCGAGGCGATGGGACTGACCGTCGGCTGGATCACCGCCGATTCCACCGCCGCCGAACGCCGCCAGGCCTACCAGTGCAACGTCACCTACGCCTCGGTCAACGAGATCGGCTTCGACGTGCTGCGCGACCAACTGGTCACCGACGTCGACGACCTGGTGTCGCCGCACCCGGAGGTGGCACTCATCGACGAAGCCGACTCGGTGCTCGTCGACGAGGCGCTGGTGCCGCTGGTGCTGGCCGGCACCAGCCATCGGGAGACCCCGCGCGTCGAGCTGATCCGGCTGGTCGGCGAGCTCGACGAGGGCAAGGACTTCGCCACTGATGAGGACAACCGCAACGTGCACCTCACGGAGGCGGGCGCGCTCAAGGTCGAGGCGGCCCTCGGTGGCATCGATCTGTACTCCGAGGAGCATGTCGCGACCACGCTCACCGAGATCAACGTCGCGCTGCACGCCCACGTCCTGCTGCAACGCGACATCCACTACATCGTGCGCGACGACGCCGTACACCTGATCAACGCCTCCCGCGGTCGCATCGCCACGCTGCAGCGGTGGCCCGACGGTCTGCAGGCCGCCGTGGAGGCCAAGGAGGGTATCGCCACCACCGAGACCGGCGAGGTGCTCGACACCATCACCGTGCAGGCCCTGATCAACCGATATCCCCGGGTCTGCGGGATGACCGGTACGGCGCTGGCCGCCGGCGAGCAGCTGCGCCAGTTCTACAAGCTCGGGGTGTCACCGATCGCCCCCAACACCCCGAACATCCGCGAGGACGAGACCGACCGGGTGTACGTCACCGTGGCCGCCAAGAACGACGCCATCGCCGAGCACATCGCGGCCGTCCACCAGACCCGCCAGCCGGTGCTGGTGGGCACCCGCGACGTCGCCGAATCCGAGGAACTGCACCAGCGTCTGGTCAAGGCCGGCGTCCCCGCGATCGTGCTCAACGCCAAGAACGACGCCGAGGAGGCCGTCGTCATCGCCGAGGCGGGTGCTCTGGGCGCGGTCACCGTGTCCACCCAGATGGCCGGCCGCGGCACCGACATCCGGCTGGGCGGTTCGGACGAGGCAGACCATGATGCCGTCGCCGAACTCGGAGGACTGCACGTCATCGGCACCGGCCGCCACCACACCGAACGGCTCGACAACCAGCTGCGCGGTCGCGCCGGCCGACAGGGCGACCCTGGCTCGTCGGTGTTCTTCTCCAGTTGGGAAGACGACGTCGTGGTGTCTCACCTCGAACCCAACAAGCTGCCGCTGGAATGCGACGAGGACGGCCGGGTGGTGAGCCCGAAGGCCGCGACGCTGCTCGAACACGCCCAGCGCATCGCCGAGGGCCGGCTGCTCGAGGTCCACGCCACCACCTGGCGCTACAACCAGCTCATCGCCCAGCAGCGCGCGATCCTCGTCGAGCGCCGCGACACCCTGCTGCGCACCGCGACGGCGCGCGACGAACTGGCCGAGCTGTCTGCGACCCGCTATCAGGAGCTCAGCGAACGACTCGGCGACGACGCCGAGGAGAAGTTGGAGAAGATCTGCCGCCTGATCATGCTCTACCACCTCGACCGCGGCTGGACCGAGCACCTGGCGTATCTGGCCGACATCCGGGAGAGCATCCACCTGCGGGCCCTCGGCAGGCAGAACCCGCTCGACGAGTTCCACCGGATGGCGGTCGACGCGTTCGCCTCGCTGGCCGCCGATGCCATCGAAGCCGCCCAGCAGACGTTCGACACCGCACCGTCGATCGAGGACGAGCAGGGCGTCGACCTTTCCAAGCTGGCCCGGCCGACCTCGACCTGGACGTACATGGTGCACGACAACCCGCTGTCCGACGACTCGATGTCCGCACTGAGCCTGCCCGGCGTGTTCCGCTAGGTTTCACGGATGGCCAGGGCCGCGGGCGATTCGGCAGGCGGGGACGCCGCGACCGGCGACGTGCTGCCGCAGGATCGGGTACTGACGGTGCCCAACGTCCTGTCGGCCATCCGGTTGGCGCTGGTGCCGGTCTTCCTGTACCTGCTGCTGGCCGCCGACGCCACGGGCTGGGCGGTCGCCGTGCTGATGTTCAGCGGCGCGTCGGACTGGGCGGACGGCAAGATCGCGCGGCTGGTGGACAACCAGTCCTCGAAGCTGGGCGCGCTGCTCGATCCGGCGGTGGACCGGATCTACATGGTGGTGGTGCCGGTCGCCCTGGCTGTGGCCGGGGTGATCCCGTGGTGGATCGTGGCGCTGCTGCTCGGGCGGGACCTGGTACTGGCCGCGACCCTGCCGCTGTTGCGCAGCCGCGGCCTGGCGGCGCTTCCGGTCACCTACCTCGGCAAGGCGGCGACGTTCGCGCTGATGTCCGGCCTACCATTGGTGCTGCTCGGCCAGTACGAGGCGCTGTGGGCCCGGGTGGTGCTGGCGTGCGGGTGGGGCTTTCTGATCTGGGGCATGGCCCTGTATCTGTGGTCGGGGATCCTCTACCTGATCCAGGTGGGCATGGTGATGCGAACTGTGCCGAAAAGGACGATGCCGACGGGGACGTCTGACCCATGAGCGACGCCGGGGGGCGAATAATCAACTCATGAACACCTTGGGGGGGTTCGACCCCGACGCGGGACGGAACACCCACGAGGCGGGCCGACCGACGCTGATCCCGGTGCCGTCGCTGTTGCGGTCGTTGCTCTCCGACCACCTCGACCCCGGATACGCCGCAGCGGCGAACGCCGAGCGGCGACGGGGCAAGGCCGCCGAACGGACCTGGCAGGTACTCGCGGCGGTGGCAGTGGTGGCCGTATTCACGCTGGCGTGGTCGCAGGCGCAGACCACCGCGCCGGGGGTGCGCGAATCACAGCAGGTGCTTGCGGGCAACGTGCGTTCCGCAGAGACGGAGGCAGAGCAGCTCGCGGATCGGCGCGACCGCCTTGCTGCCGAAGTGGACGCAGCACGGCGCAGCCGCCTCGACGGTGATGCCGCCGGCCGCCGGCTGCTCGCCGACCTCGACGTGGCCAACGCCGCGGCTGCGGCGATACCGGTGATCGGGCCGGGGCTGACCGTGACTGTCACCGACCCGGGCCTCTCACCCGATCTCACCGACGTCTCCGAACAGCGGGTCGACGGCAGTCCGCAGGTGCTCCTCGACCGCGACCTGCAACTGGTCGTGAACTCGTTGTGGGTCAGCGGCGCCGAGGCGATCTCGGTGGGCGGGGTGCGCATCGGGCCGAACGTGACGATCCGTCAGGCCGGCGGCGGCATCCTGGTCGACAACCAGCCGATCACCAGTCCCTATGTCATCCTCGCGGTGGGCCCGCCGCACGCGATGCAGGACACGTTCGACCGCAGCGCCGGGCTTCGGCGGCTGCGACTGCTGGAGATGTCCTACGACGTCGGGGTCGCGGTCGCCGGCGGTGACGGGCTGGCACTGCCGGCAGCGTCGGTTCGTGAAATCAACTTCGCGCGACAGAGTGGACCCAATTGATCGGAATCCTCGCCCTCGTCGTCGGCATCGTGCTCGGTGTCGTCTTCCATCCCAGTGTTCCCGACGTCGTCGCGCCCTACCTGCCGATCGCGGTGGTCGCGGCCCTCGACGCGGTGTTCGGTGGGCTGCGGGCCTACCTGGAACGGATTTTCGACTCCAAGGTGTTCGTCGTGTCATTCGTGTTCAACGTCCTGGTGGCCGCGCTCATCGTCTACGTCGGAGACCAGCTGGGTGTCGGCACCCAACTGTCCACCGCGATCATCGTGGTGCTCGGTATCCGGATCTTCGGCAACGCCGCCGCGCTGCGGCGCAGGCTGTTCGGGGCGTGAGGCGGCGATGAGCGCCTGCGCGAAGAGCAGAGGGGGGCGATGAGCGCTTGCGCGAAGAGCAGAGGGCGGCGATGAGCGCTTGCGCGAAGAGCAGAGGGCCCCGATGAGTACTGAGCACCCGCCGCAGCACGCCGCCGAGTCCCATCACGGCCGCCACGAGCTGCCCGCCGGTGACGCGCCGGACGCGGTGTCCCGCGGGCGCTCACAGGTCGTCTTCGGGGTGCTCGCCGTGCTGTTGTGCCTGCTGCTGGGTGTGTCGATCGCCACTCAGGTCCGCCAGACAGAGTCGGGGGACTCGCTGGAGACAGCACGCCCCGCGGATCTGCTGTTGTTGCTGGACTCGCTGCAGCAGCGGGAGGCCGCGCTGAACACCGAGGTCGCCGAGCTGCAGCGGACGCTGGCCCAGCTGCGGGCCTCCGGCAGCAGCGATCAGGCGGCGATCGAGAACGCCAGCGCTCGGCTGGCGGCGTTGTCGATCATGATCGGCACCGTGCCCGCGACCGGGCCGGGGGTGACGCTGACCATCGAGGATCCCGCGCGGGGCGTCTCCTCCGAGACCATGCTCGACGTGATCAACGAGCTGCGCGCGGCCGGCGCCGAGGCGATGGAGATCCGCGGCGGACAGCGCGGTGAGCAGGTCTCCGTGCGGGTCGGTGTCGACACCTGGGTCGTGGGCACCCCGGGCGCACTGGTCGCCGACGCCACGACGGTCAATCCGCCGTATTCGGTTCTCGCGATTGGCGATCCGCCCACGCTGGCGGCCGCGATGAACATCCCGGGCGGTGCGATGGACAGCATCGAGCGCGTCGGCGGCAGGATGGTGATACAACAATCCGACCGAGTCGACGTCACCGCCTTGCGGCAACCGAAACCGCGCCAATACGCTCAGCCCGTCAAATAGACCAGAACCAGAGGAGCGCCGTGAGCGAGATCCCCGCCGAGCTGTCCTACACCGCCGAACACGAGTGGGTGCAGCGAACCGGCGACGACACGGTGCGCGTGGGTGTCACCGACTTCGCGCAGTCCGCACTGGGAGACGTGGTTTTTGTCCAGCTGCCCGACGTGGGGACCGAGGTGACCTCCGGAGAGTCCTTCGGTGAGGTGGAGTCGACCAAGTCGGTGTCCGACCTGTACGCCCCCATCACCGCGAAAGTCGTTGCGGTCAACGGTGATCTGGACGGCAACCCGCAGCTGGTCAACTCCGATCCGTACGGCGCGGGCTGGCTGGTCGAACTCCAGGCCGATGGGGCCGCGCTGGAGGCCGGACTCGGGGAGCTGATGGACGCGGAGGGCTACCGCGGCCACGTGACCGACTGAAGTGTTGTTAGGGTCGAGCAGACGGGATCGCAACGCGCGGATCCGGCAGTGGTGGACACAACTGAGTCCACTGCGCGGTACGGTCGACACCAGCGGCGCGACGGCTGGGGGTTCCGGCCGGATATCGCCACAGCAGCCAGTGAGGAGCAGCGGGTGACGGACAAGGACTTGAACTCTGGGGCTGACTCTGACGAGGTCACCGTGGAGACGACATCGGTGTTCCGAGCCGACTTCCTCAGCGAACTGGACGCACCACCGGCTCCCGGCGGCGAGAGCGCGGTTTCCGGGGTCGAGGGACTGCCGGTCGGTTCGGCACTCCTGGTGGTCAAACGCGGCCCCAACGCCGGGTCGCGGTTCCTGCTCGACCAGCCCACCACCTCGGCGGGTCGGCACCCCGACAGCGACATCTTCCTCGACGACGTCACCGTGAGCCGCCGGCACGCCGAGTTCCGGCTCGAGAGTGGCGAGTTCCAGGTAGTCGACGTGGGCAGCCTCAACGGCACCTATGTCAACCGGGAACCGGTGGATTCGGCAGTGCTGGCCAACGGCGACGAGGTGCAGATCGGCAAGTTCCGCCTGGTGTTCCTCACCGGGCCGAAGGGCGACGACGGCGCGGCCGGCTGACTGGCCGCCGCCGCAACCGACACCACGATCACCGCACGACGACCCGATGACACAACCCGACGCCGCCGGACTCAGCGGGATGTCCATCGGGGCCGTCCTCGATCTGCTGCGCAGCGATTTCCCCGACGTGACGATCTCCAAGATCCGCTTCCTGGAAGCCGAAGGCCTGGTCACCCCGGAACGCACCGCGTCGGGGTACCGGCGGTTCACCGCCTACGACTGTGCCCGCCTGCGGTTCATCCTCACCGCCCAGCGTGACCAGTACCTGCCGCTGAAGGTCATCAAGGCGCAACTCGACGCGCAGCCCGACGGTGAGCTCCCGCAAGCCGGGTCGGTGTACGCCACGCCGCGCCTGACAACCGTCGCCGAAGGGACCACCGACGCTTCGGCAGGCCGTGCCGCGGTCGCGCCGACGCAGGCCCGGTTGAGCCGCGACGATCTGCTGGAACGTTCCGGTGTCGACGACGCGTTGCTCACCTCGCTGGTCAAGGCGGGGGTGATCACACCGATCTTCAAGGGCGGCAGCACGGTCCTGTTCGACGAGCATTCCGTCGTGATCGCCCAATGTGCCCGCGCCCTGGCCGACTACGGCGTCGAACCGCGGCACCTGCGGGCTTTCCGGTCCGCCGCCGACCGGCAATCCGATCTGATCGCCCAGATCGCGGGTCCGGTGGTCAAGGCGAACAAGGCGGGTGCGCGGGACCGGGCCGACGATCTGGCGCGCGAGGTGGCGGCTCTGGCCATCACGTTGCACACGTCGTTGATCAAGTCGGCCGTACGCGACGTTCTGGATCGCTGAGGACTAGACTCGCGATGGCGGGTTCTCGATGAATTCGTGGCACCCGGGCAGAACTCGGCTCGGATTGAATTGAGCAGCACACCGGTGCGGAGGGCAGGCACAGATGGGTGAGGTTCGTGTGATCGGCATTCGGGTCGAGCAGCCCCAGAACCAGCCCGTTCTGCTGCTGCGGGAGTCGAACGGTGACCGCTACCTCCCGATCTGGATCGGCCAGTCGGAGGCCGCCGCCATCGCGCTGGAACAGCAGGGCGTCGAGCCCGCTCGACCGCTGACCCACGATCTGATCCGCGACCTCATTGGCGCGCTTGGGCATTCACTCAAAGAGGTCCGCATCGTCGACCTGCAGGAGGGCACCTTCTACGCGGATCTGATCTTCGACCGCGACATCAAGGTGTCGGCACGTCCGTCGGATTCGGTGGCCATCGCGTTGCGGGTGGGTGTTCCCATCTACGTCGAAGAGGCGGTCCTCGCGGAGGCCGGGCTGCTGATCCCCGACGAGGGTGACGACGAAGCCGGCGGCGCCGTGCGTGAGGACGAGGTCGAGAAGTTCAAGGAATTCCTCGACAGCGTCTCGCCCGACGATTTCAAGGCCACCTAGCGCGCACTTCCGCGGCCGGGATGGTCACGGATGCGTCTCGTCGGACTCGACACGCGGGCGGCGTTTCCGCCGGGGCCGAATCGGGCAGCCATACTTGGTCGCGACGGGCAGTCAGGGACAGGCCCCCAAGCGTATGCTCAAACACAGTTCCGACCGGGGTTCACGTCCGCCTCGTAGGTCAGGGCGCGGGTTTATGGCGAGAGGATTCGACAAGTGGGAGACACGCCACGCCAGGAGGAACTGGACCTGACCACCGGCGCCCCGCCGGCGGAAAGCTCCTCTCGGGTGGTCTCCGAGCCCGTTCAGGGCGGTCTGTTCCCCGACGATTCGGTTCCCGACGAGCTTGTCGGGTACCGCGGGCCGAGCGCCTGCCAGATCGCCGGGATCACCTACCGCCAACTGGACTACTGGGCCCGCACCTCCCTGGTGGTGCCGTCGATCCGGGGCGCGGCGGGATCGGGCAGCCAACGGCTGTACTCGTTCAAGGACATCCTGGTGCTCAAGATCGTCAAGCGCCTTCTCGACACCGGCATCTCGCTGCACAACATCCGCGTCGCGGTCGATCACCTACGCCAGCGCGGTGTGCAGGATCTGGCCAACATCACGCTGTTCTCCGACGGCACCACGGTCTACGAGTGCACGTCGGCCGAGGAAGTCGTCGACCTGCTCCAGGGCGGGCAGGGAGTGTTCGGCATCGCGGTGTCCGGAGCGATGCGGGAGCTCACCGGCGCGATCGCCGATTTCCCCGGTGAGCGTGCCGACGGTGGTGAGTCGATCGCCGCGCCGGAGGACGAACTGGCGTCGCGTCGCAAGCATCGCGACAGAAAGATCGGCTGACCGGACGCCCACAGCGGTCGGCGGATCCGCCGCCCCGGCGCGCCTCCCGGTAGACTCAGGCGCGCATCGCCCTTGCGCGGGAGAGTTCCGTGGCCGCCAGCCACGGGCGCCGAAGGAGCAACACCTCTCCGTCAACCTCTCAGGCCCCAGGACCGCGCGAGGCCCCGATGCCTCTGGAAAGCGGTGGTCCCCGTCCTCGGATGATCCTGGGGGTCGGGCCACCCGCCCATGGGGAAAGGTCACGGCGGCTGAAGTCTCACCCGTCCGGCCGAATCTCTCAGGCGCCCGGTACGGGTCGACGACAGAGGGGGAGGAGTCCCGTTCGCATGCGCTCCTCGCGCCCGCGGCAATCGTCGGGAGATGTCAGTGATGTCCGATACCACCTCCGAACTCGGTTTCGTCGACCGGCACATCGGGCCGGATGCCCAGGCCGTGGCCACGCTGCTGGGCGCGATCGGCGTCGCCTCGCTGGATGAACTCGCCGCCAAGGCGGTGCCCGCCGCCATCTTCGACCCGGTGACCGCAGAGGGCATCGCTCCGGGGTTGGAGCAGCTGCCGCCGGCGGCCACCGAGGCCGAAGCACTGGCAGAGCTGCGCGCGCTGGCCGATTCGAACACCGTCGCGGTGTCGATGATCGGCCAGGGCTACTTCGACACCCTCACGCCACCGGTGCTGCGACGGAACATTCTCGAGAACCCCGCCTGGTATACGGCGTACACGCCCTATCAGCCCGAGATCAGCCAGGGCCGACTCGAGGCACTGCTGAACTTCCAGACGATGGTCACCGACCTGACGGCTCTGGAGGTCGCCAACGCGTCGATGCTCGACGAGGGGACCGCCGCCGCGGAGGCGATGACGCTCATGCACCGCGCGGCGCGCGGGTCGAGCAACCGGATCGCCGTCCACAACGACGTCTATGCGCAGACCGCCGCGATCCTCGCGACCCGTGCCGAACCGCTGGGAATCGAGATCGTCACCGCCGATCTGCGGGACGGCCTGCCCGACGGTGACTTCTTCGGCGTGATCACCCAGCTGCCGGGTGCCAGCGGCGCCGTCGACGATTGGAGCGGACTGGTCGGTCAAGCCCACGAACGTGGCGCCCTGGTGGCCGTCGGAGCTGATCTCCTGGCGTTGACACTGGTCACCCCTCCCGGTGAGATCGATGCCGACGTTGCCTTCGGCAGCACCCAACGCTTCGGCGTGCCAATGGGATTCGGCGGTCCGCACGCGGGTTATCTGGCGGTGCAGTCCAAGCACGCCCGGCAGCTGCCCGGCCGGCTTGTGGGGGTGTCCAAGGACGCCGACGGGTCGCCTGCGTACCGGTTGGCATTACAGACCCGTGAACAGCACATCCGCCGAGACAAGGCCACCAGTAACATCTGCACCGCGCAGGTGCTACTCGCCGTGATGGCGGCCATGTACGCGAGCTACCACGGCGCGTCCGGCCTGACCGCCATCGCGAACCGGGTTCACCGCCATGCCGGTTCGCTGGCCGCCGGTCTGGCCGCGGCAGGCGTCGAGGTGGTGCACGACTCGTTCTTCGGCACGGTGCTCGCACGGGTGCCGGCACGTGCCCGCGAGGTGCAGGCGGCGGCCAAGGAACGCGGCATCAACATCTGGGTGGTCGACGCGGACCACGTCTCGGTGACCTGCGACGAGGCGACCAACGACGATCACGTCTCGGCAGTGCTGGGCGCCTTCTCCGGGGGATCGGCCGGCGACCGTGCGGATTCTGTGGGTACCGACATCGGCACCAGGACCTCGGAGTTCCTCACCCATCCCGCGTTCCACAGGTACCGCACCGAGACCGAGATGATGCGGTACCTGCGCTCGCTCGCCGACAAGGACATCGCGCTGGACCGCAGCATGATTCCGCTCGGTTCGTGCACGATGAAGCTCAATGCGGCCGCCGAGATGGAGCCCATCACCTGGTCCGAGTTCGCCCGCCAGCACCCGTTCGCCCCGGCGTCGGATACCCCGGGACTGCGCCGGCTGATCGCCGATCTGCAGTCCTGGCTCAGCGGTATCACCGGCTACGACGAGGTCTCGCTGCAACCGAACGCCGGATCGCAGGGGGAGTACGCGGGTCTGCTGGCGATCCAGGCCTACCATGCGGCGCGAGGAGACACCGGCCGCGACGTCTGCCTGATCCCGTCCAGTGCCCACGGCACCAATGCCGCCTCCGCCGCCATGGTCGGGATGAAGGTGGTGGTCGTCGCGTGTCGGGCGAACGGTGACGTCGACCTCGACGACCTGCGCGCCAAAGTCGCCGAGTACGCAGACCGACTGTCCGCGTTGATGATCACCTACCCGTCCACGCACGGGGTGTACGAACACGACATCGCGGACATCTGTGCTGCGGTGCATGACGCGGGTGGTCAGGTCTACGTCGATGGCGCGAACCTCAATGCGCTGGTCGGCCTCGCCCGCCCGGGCCGCTTCGGTGGCGATGTCAGCCATCTGAACCTGCACAAGACCTTCTGCATCCCGCACGGTGGCGGTGGCCCCGGCGTCGGGCCGGTCGCCGTGCGCAGCCACCTGGCCCCGTACCTGCCCGGGCACCCGCTGGCCGCCGAACTGGCCGACGAGCGCACGGTGTCGGCAGCCCCCTACGGATCGGCGTCGATCCTGCCGATCACGTGGGCCTACATCCGGATGATGGGCGCCCAGGGCCTGCGTGCGGCCTCTCTGGTGGCGATCGCATCGGCCAACTACATCGCCCGCCGACTCGACGAGTACTACCCGGTGCTCTACACCGGCGAGAACGGCATGGTGGCCCACGAGTGCATCCTCGACCTGCGGACCATCACCAAGACCACCGGCGTCACCGTCGACGACGTGGCGAAGCGGCTGGCGGATTACGGTTTCCACGCGCCGACGATGAGCTTCCCGGTGGCGGGCACGTTGATGGTCGAGCCCACCGAAAGCGAGTCGTTGACCGAGATCGACGCGTTCTGCGAGGCGATGATCGCGATCCGGGCCGAGATCGACAGGGTCGGGTCCGGCGCGTGGCCGGCAGAGGACAACCCGCTGCGCGGGGCACCGCACACCGCGGAGAGCCTGCTGGTCGCCGAGTGGAACCACCCCTACACCCGGGAGCAGGCGGCCTACCCGCTGGGCGCGTCGTTCCGGCCGAAGGTCTGGCCGCCGGTGCGCCGCATCGACGGCGCGTACGGGGACCGCAACCTGGTCTGTTCGTGCCCGCCGGTGGAGGCGTTCGCCTGAGAGCCGACCGACGGGCAGACACGGTGCCTGACGATAGAGTGACCGCATGACCGGAGGTGCGCAAGTGACTGCGGAGACTCAGCCGAAGCTGTTCATCTTCCCGCACGCCGGGGGGTCGGCTCAGTACTACGTGCCGTTCGCCAAGACGTTCACCACCGACATCAAGCGGGTGGCCGTGCAGTACCCGGGGCAGCGAGGCAAGCAGGACTTCGCGTCGTTCACCAGTTTGCCGGCGCTGGCCGACGAGGTCTGCAAGATGGTCTCGCCGGACAAAGA
>NZ_JBAUJB010000102.1:0-4749 GCF_049683355.1 Mycobacterium sp. | reverse complement strand
CCGGGGTCTCACCCTTCGAGGAGTAGTAGTCGCCCAACGATTCCGGGCCATGAGTGCGGTCATGGGCAGCCACCTGCCGCACCAGGTACAAGTACCCGGAGCCAGCCGTGAGCTTGTGGATGCCCGCGTTCACCTGCCCAGCGCACCGATTTCTCACGACGAAACCAAGGCCGCTTTCCGCCAGCCCCCGAACGGACCGTTACCCAACCGTGACCTAAGTGCAAGAGGTGTGTGGGACCAAACCAGGCTGGAAAGCAACGATGCAGGTCAAAGTAGGTGAGACGGTAGGGTGAACGGGGATTGACGCTGACAGCAGAAGTGCTGGAACAGCGAGCGAATCAAAAACAGGGGCGCAGTAGGCATGAAGGTGGGGCGGCGTGACTAACAGTGAAACGGCCGTGAGTTACACACCGGAACAGGCCAGCGCGTTGGCGTTGGCGGCGACCGGGCTGGCCGGGTTCGCGGTGTCCGATTCACTTCGGGAGTTGATGGCGCGGATGGACCGCGGGGAACTGACCGAGGACGCTGCCGCCGCTGAGGTACGAGCCCGCTTCACTCAGCCGCCGGGATAACGCGCACCAACGCCAGTTCGGTTCATGACCGTGCGGCACGATGACCGCCGATCAGCAACACACCCGACTCGGGCCATCACGTGGTGGACGGGTCGTCCTTCCCGTCTGAAAGGGCCTTCACGCTATGGCGATTCGCAGCACCCACAAAGGGGATAGGGCGCAACTCGGACCCCGCGTCGATCGGGTTGTCTACGACGCCGTGGCCGCCCACAGCGGCCAGTACGGCGACGGCATACCGATGTCCCAATGGGTCGCCGACCTTCTGTCCGCCATCGTCGGCCACCCCGAACTCATGCGCGAACTCGACGGCGAGGATGTCGCCCAGATCTTCACCCGTGCCCTGGACAACCCCGACCTATTACGCGGCCGCGGCTGATTCGACGGTGGTTGCGCCACGCGCCACAACCACCGTGACCACCGACGAACGCTGGTGCTGCTCGCTATCGCTACACCACGGCGGGCGCGGTCTCGGTCACTATCCGTGCGCCCATCAGTTCGGCCACGAGTGTGATCGCGATGTACTCGTCATCGGCCGGCGGTGGGCCGTGGGCCATCACGTGCGCCAGATAGTCGTCCTCGTAGGCGAGCACCAGGCGGCCGTGCGGGCTCGCGTAGACACGGTCGGCGGCCGCTGAGGTGATTGCCTTCAGAGCATCTTGGTGGGCTAGCCATGCGTGCCAGGCGGCGCGTTCGCGACGGTAACGCTCGATCCGGTCGGCCTGGACCTCATCGAGACGATGCGCGGCCGCAATGTCATCCAGCGTCGTCGGTCCCGGCATCACGGTGCGGCCTTCTCGGGTGATCAATCCGGCGGCCGCGAGCGCTGCGATCGACAGCTGCCCGGTGCGTGCGCTGATACGCGCGGCGGCGTACACGTCGGCCGGCCGAGTCATCCCCGTCTGGGTTATGAGTTCGTACACCGCACGATGGTGGCGGCCGAGGATGCTCCACGCTGGGTGCACATCCGACACGCTCACCCGTTCCAGCGGGATCGGTGTGATCGAGTCCGGAGTCTCCATGGTCAAGGCGTAGAAGTCGGCGTCGCGTCCAACGCGGGGGCGTACCAGCAAGATCGGAGCGCCCACCATGTCCCGTATCCGTCGCAACACCTCGAAGGTCGTGGTGGCTGGCATCAAACCAGCTGACAGCGATAACCCACGGCCTCCTACCCCGACGATGGCGATGCCTGATCGAATCTCCCCAGCGACTGCTGCTTTGAGCGCCAGTGCCTGGAGCACGTCACGCACCGTCCATCGAAAAGGGCTTCCGGAGAACTCGCAGTCGGCCCAGGCCAGGGCGTGAGCTAGCCAGCTCGCGTGCGGCCCCTTAAGCCCCTGCCCCCCGTGTGAGTTCTTGTACCTGTGTGCGGGTGGATTCGCTTTTACGGCGAGTGTCGCGGTGTAGTCCAGGGCGCGGCGGACATCGCGGGCAAGTTGGGCGTCAGCGCGGATGCCGTGCTTGGTTCGGTACGAGTTGCCCAGGCCGCTCCACGGCCGGCCAGGTTCGGCCTGGGCGCGGATGTCGGCGAGGCTGTGGCCGCGCAGTACCGCGTTGAGAACGACGGACATGCGTGCCTCGGACGGGCTAGGCCATCTGCTGTGGGCGCGGGCCAGGGTCGTATCACCGGCTGCGGCGAACGCGGCGACATCCGCGGGGAGAGGCTTGCTCCAACAGGCGTGCTCGGCCAAGCGTTCATCCGGGTCGGCATGCGTTCTCGTGGCGGCCGAGGGCAAAGGGGCGGCCTGTTGTGGTGGGGCGGGCAGGGTGCCCAGCAGTGCGTAGAGCTCGGGCAGCAGAGTGGGGGCGCTGCGCTCGGTGAGCGCGTTCACCGAGTCGGTGAGTGCACCGTCGAGGATCCGGTGGCCACCGCCTGCGCACGGGGTGCCCGGCACACTGATGCAACCCTCGTTGGCGTTCTGCATGGGTTTGGGGTCGAAGCTGGGCAGCCGCGCCTTGAGCTGGCGCATCAGCGACTGAATCTCGTCGAAGCTGGCGGTGGTGCCGATGGCCAGCGGCACCAAGATGTGGCGACCGCCATTGGTGGACCGGTCCGTGACGACACGGGCCCCGCAGGAGGTCAGCCAGCCCAGTGCGCGCGCGAAATCGGCGTCGACCTGAGCCTGTCCGTGGGGCTTGCTGTCGAAGTCCAGGGCCAGCAGCGTGGTCCGGCGGTGGGTGTACAGGTACACCGCGGCCATCAGCGTGGGCAGCTTGTCGGAGAGGCGCCGGGTCTTGCAGTACTCCTTGGTCTCCGGATCGAACACCTTGACCCGATCGCGGCCCGGCTGCGACAGCGGCCGCGCCAGAGACCTCCACACCACCGCAGGCGCGGCCGGGGACACGTTGTGAACGGTCACCGGCACCCCGCCGCCAACGACGACCTATGCCGACTGTGCGGCGCCGACAAGTGGGCCCAGCACAGCGACACGGCCAACCAGCCCGGGCGGGGGGTTCGCTTCGGCATGCACCCAACACGCTCGATCCAGCCACACGACGGCTGCCCGGCATTCGCCCGCGGCACAACGGCGGGTAAAAGATCACGATTTCGGTCACGGTTTCGCGCGCCACCTGTACCTGTTAGAGACAGTGCGCTACCGTGAGACGAGTCGGTCAAGACATCGCCCCTTCGGGGTAAACGGGTACGGACCCAGACCTGAGCGCCAACTCAGATCGAATCCCGGCAAGACAAGGCCCCTCCGGGGGCCTTCGTCATGTCAAGGGGTGATCCGCACCGCTATGGATTTGTCCATCTGCCCGGGCCGCGTACACCGGGCCGTGGTGTTCACATCGCCAACGGCAACCCCTCGCGGTCGTCTAGCTCGCGCACGAGGTCCGCCCGGCCCACATGCTGAGCTAGGACATCGGCCGCGTACTGCGACATCGACATGCCCCGCGCAGCCGCGCGGGCGCGAATCTCCTCATAGACGGGCAAGACCGGCCGGCACATGATCTGCGCCCGGTCCCCCTTATGCGGTTGAGCCATGCCACTACCGTTCCGTACGTATCTGATAAACGCCGGTAAGACACGCCGTAGCCGCTCAGTTTTTGCCGACTACCTGCAGAAATGCGTCATCAGTAATCAGATGAGGCAGTACGAATCAGCCAGTAAACGCGGTGCGGCGCTCTCGCAGCATCGCCAACACCGGAATGACTCATCAGTGAGCAGATCAATCAATGCGACTCACGTTGTAATCATGCTGTGCACCAGCGCAATTCAGCCGTGATTTTGTCGGTGGTCCGTCCTACGCTGCCCACATGGGAACACAAGAGCCTGAATACCCAAGTGCCGCGTGGCAACCCCCACCGCCACGACGCCGGTGGCTGACCCCTGCCATCATGGCCGGTACCGCTGCGGTCGCGCTGGGTATCGGTGTGGCGCTCGGCGTTGTCTTCAGCGATGGAGGAAGTAGCACTGTTGCCGACACGACCGGTGCAGCAGTGACGAGCAAAACGACCGCTGACACCGTCAGCGCACCACCGTCAGCAGCAGAAGTGCATGCTCAAGATGTCGCCCTGTGCACCCGGTATGCGGTGGTGAACACAACGCAACCACGGACTGATCGCCGGGCATTGGATATCCTCCCAGCCGCGACCGCTCTGGAGAATGCGCTGGCGGACAATCCCAATGCCAGCACCCCGGTTCGTGTCGCTATTACGGATGTTGTATCGGTTTACTACGCGCGGATCGCCACTTACGGCGAGGTTCGGACCCGTGGTCTCGCTGAGCCGCCCACACACGACCTTGCTAAAGAGCAGGCGGCCTATGACCAGGTCTGGGCTGTTTGCGGCCTGGACGAAGAATAGTTCCGAGGGGGTTCGATGGCGGCGGTCATTAACAATCCAGGGGACGTGCCTCGGCCATCAGGACGCGCGTCGTCACTGACGGTGCTGCCCTACTGGCCGTCGATCAGCGAGACTGACTTGCAGGCCCTTGCCGACAACAGGCGGGCTATGGCCGAGTCGGTGTCCGGGTACGCCGGGACGGTCCATAAAGAGATGACCAACGGCGCAAGCCTGCTGGAAGGCCGAGGAGGCGAAGCCCGCATCGCATTGATGCGAAAGATGGTCGACCATGCCGACGGCGGTGCGGATTACTTCAAATCTACTGCGACGGCGGCCGATTCATTCAGGGCGGTCGTGTCCGGGTTGAAGACCGACCTCAGTCGCGTCGCTGATG
>NZ_JBAUJB010000101.1:0-19364 GCF_049683355.1 Mycobacterium sp. | reverse complement strand
GCGAAGCCTGCAACTACGCCAAAGAAGCCCCCGGCTGGCAGGTGAGCACCACCGAGGCCGATGGGGAACACCGCGCCGAGTACCGCACCCCCACTGGAGCGGTCTACCACTCCACCGCCCCACCACTACCCGGACCACCGCGCCGACGCCGACTCAGCCTCGTCGAAGGCCAACTCAGCATCGACCTCGTCACCTTCGACGCCGCCTGACGCCGGCGCATCGAAACGGGTTACATTGTTTGCCTACCTATACGTGGGGTGGCAAAAAGAAGTTTGCCGACTGTTATCCATCAAAACTGGTCGTTGCGCCATATGGATAATCCGGTGGCCCAATTCTGTGTAATTTGTGTGGATGTCGCCACGCAATTTGTTCATCGTTTCGACACGGAGGGCGCGCGCCGGTCTCCGCGACAGCATGTCGGCTGTGCGCGCTGCCGCATCAACAACGAGCTTAGCCGCCACGTGGTTATCTCTTCCAGAGAACGCAGTTAGAGAAACTATAACTGTCAACATTGTGGACACGGCACCCTTTGCTCGTAGCCGCAGAGTGGTCTGACGCGACCTCCCGCGACTCGGCGGAGCCTTGTGCCTTGACGACCCGCAGCCGCTGGTGTTTTATTGCCTTTCGTGCTCGTAAATATTCGTCCGTAATCGGAACGAGATGTGGCGGGCGGCGGTATTCAGGCATCAAAGAGTGGAACAGGGGTGCGTTGCTGATGGACTACGGACGTTTTGTGGGTCGTGTTGGAGCGTTAGCTGTGGCGTTGGGAGTCGGGCTGGCCGCTCCCGCGGTGGCGGCGGCCGATCAGGCGGATGACACCAGCGCCAGTGAGTCGAGCGCCGACAGCACAGCTACGGGCACGGGAACCCGGGACACGGACACCCGGGACACGGACACCAAGCGTGCCGATTCGAGCGACGACGCCGACGCCGACGACGATGTGGCCGCCGACGCCGACGCCGACGCCGTGCACGATGAGTCGGGTTCCGGAGAGGACCCGGACACCGACGTCGACCTGCCGGACTCCGAGGATCTCGGCGATGCAGACGAGGAAGCCCCCGAGCAGGACACCGACGCACCTGAGACCGATCCGGCGCCCGCCGACGCTGACCGGGCCACTGAATCTCGCTCCGAAAACGACCCAGCCGAGGTGACTGGCCCGGTCGTCATCGATCCGGTTGACACTGCCGACAAAGCTCCCGCACCCGGCCGGCAGAGCTCGTGGCAGTCGTCGGTGCCGGACACCGATACCGCTTCCGTGCAGTCCGACACAGGCGCGGAATCTCCGGCAGCCGTGACGAATTCCGCACCCCCGATCGCCCCGCCGGAAGTAGCCCCGCAAGCTGCGACGATTCAGACCGGTCTGGGCGGAATCGTGTCGAAGTTCCTCGCCGTCCTGGGGATCGGCCCGGCGGCCTCCAACAGCGGAACGCCACTGCCGTCGTTCGAGTTCGTGATCGCGGTCTTCGGCGCGATCCGCCGCGAGATGGACAGGCTGTTCTCCAATGACGGCCCAACCGCGGCCCTGGTGCTGTCCGGCCAGACCGACATGGACACGGTCGTCGGCGCACTGAATGCCTCCGACCCCGAGGGCGATCCGCTGACCTACGCGGTGGTCGAGGCGCCGTCCCGCGGCAGCGTGGTGGTCGACAGCGCAGGCAACTTCACCTACACCGCGGACCCGGATCTGGTCAGCGCAGGCGGCACCGACTCGTTCGTGATCCAGGTGCGCGACGTCGGTTTCCGTCTGATCTCGACCAGTCCCACCAGAACCCGCGTGCCGGTGACGGTGACGCTCACCCCCGCCGAGGCCTCGGCGACAACCGAACAGAGAACGGCACCGGCAACGGATTCAGCCACGTTCTTCGCCGCCGCGACCGTCAGCGCGAGCACGACCGGCACCGTCTATGACGTCACCACGACCGGCACCGTCTATGACGTCACCACGACCGGACCGGACATCGTGGGTTTCGACCCCACCCGGGACAAGCTGGACCTCGGTGACGTATCGGTGCACAACTTCATCGTCGTCGACACCGCAGAAGGGGTGGGCTTCCGCAATCCGTGGTCGGGCGAGACGGCGGTCGTCCAAGGTGTGTCGCTCGGGCAGCTCACCGTCGACAGTTTCGCGCCGATCATCAACGACCATCTCCGCCAAGATCTTTCGGGCGCGCTGGCGTGGGAACAGGGCGTCACCGCTCAGCCCGGCACCGTATATGCGCGCTCGCACGAGATCGGGCAGATCGACCGCGTTGCCTTCGACCCGGCAACCGACGTCGTCGACTTCCGCCACTACGGCACCCGCGAACAGCTCTACATGGTCGACACCCCGGAAGGCGTCGTCATCTCGAACGCCGGCACCGGCCAGGCTCTGATCCTGCAGGACGTCACCACCGACGAGCTGACCGCCCGCCATTTCGTCTTCCACAACGCGCAGGTTCGCGAAGACCGGCTGCACCTACAGCTGGGCATCGGGACGGTGCCCGATTCACAGATCCTGCCCCAGGGCGTGCCGGTGGCCGGCACCGACAACTGGCCCACCACCACAGGAAACGGTACCCCGCCCACCGGCGAGACCGGCACCACCACAACCATTTCCTGGGACTACGGCACCAGCACTGCGCTCGACTTCGATCCGGCCATCGACAAGCTCGACTTCGGCTGGTTCAAGGCGCACGAGTTCGATGTCACCGAGCTGAACGGCTCGACCCGCATCGCGATCGTCAACAACAACCAGAGCTACTCGCTCGTCGGAGTCGCCCTCGGCGAGCTCAAAACCAGCAACATCATCGCGCTCGACGAGAGCGCGAGTACGAAGTGGCGCAACCTCATCTACAACGCCCCCCCGCCGGTCTCGTCGCCGAGCCTGTCGATCGGCGACGCGAGCGCGTTCGAAGGCAACGCGAACACCACGCCCCTGGCGTTCACGATCAGCCTGTCGCAGGCCTCCACCGAGACGGTGACGGTCAGCTACAGCACCAGTAACGGCACCGCCTTCGCAGGCGCGGATTTCACCCCGACCGTCGGCACCCTGACCTTCGCCCCAGGTGAGACCTCGAAAACCGTTCAGGTGGCGGTTCTCGGCGACACGATGGTCGAGCTCGACGAGCGTTTCGCGCTGAATCTGTCGTCGGCGGTCAACGCCACCATTGCCGACGGCACCGGGACGGGCACCATCGTCAACGACGACGTCGACGCGACGCCCGCCACCCCGCCCGCGGTGTCCATCGCCGACCTCGCGGTCGCCGAGGGAAACGGTGAGCACAGCCATTTCATGTTCGTCGTGTCACTGGACAAGGCGTCGACCGAAACGGTGACGGTGCAGTACGCGACCTCCGACGGCACCGCCACCGCCGGGAGTGACTACGCCGCGACGTCGGGGACGATCACGTTCGCCCCGGGCGTGACGTCACAGCTTTTGCACGTCGACGTGCTGCCGGACACCACCGCGGAGGCAGACGAGACCTTCACGGTCACGTTGTCCAATTCCACCGGCGCCACCGTCGCCACCGTCGCCGACGCCGTGGCGACCGGGACCATCGTCGATGACGACACCGCTGTCGGCGCCCCCGGTCTCAACTCCGGCAATCCCGGCGACGAACTCTGGGGGGAAGCCTATTTCGCGCCCTACGTCGACATGGCAGGATGGCCGGTGCCCGACCTGCTGGCGATCGCTCAGGAGCGTGGCACCTCGCTGCTGACACTCGGGTTCCTGCAGGCCACGCCGGACGGCAAGCTGGCGTGGGCGGGACTCCCCGTCCTGGCGCCGGATTCCGACTTCGAACAGGCGCAGGCGATCAACCAGTCCATCGCGGCGTTGCAGGCCGCCGGCGGCGACGTGATGATCTCGCTGGGCGGCGCGTCGGGCACCAGCCTTGCGCAGTGGTATGCCAGTCGGGGACTCAGCGCCCAGGGGCTTGCCGATGCCTACGTCGACGTCGTTGACACGTACTCGCTCAACCGCATCGACTTCGACATCGAGGGCGCGGCGGTGGCAGACCCGGCGTCGATCGCGCTTCGCAGCCAGGCACTCGAGCTGCTCCAGCAGGCCAAGCCCGATCTGGAGATCTGGTACACGCTGCCGGTCCTGCCCACCGGTCTCACCGCGGACGGCCTGCGCGTGGTGCGCTCGGCGGTCACCGCCGGGGTCAAGCTCGACGGCGTCAACGTGATGGCAATGGACTACGGCGAATCCGCGGCACCCACCAGCGGGCCCAACGCCAAGACCATGGGTGCCTACGCGATCGACGCCGCGCAGGCGACCTATGCCCAGCTGTCTTCGCTGTACGGCGAGTACGGCCAGCAGTTCGGCTGGAACCAGCTCGGTGTCACCCCGATGATCGGCGTCAACGACGTCACCACCGAGGTGTTCACCGTCGCCGATGCGCAGGCGCTGGAGGACTTCGCCCGCAGCACCGGCCTGGGCATGCTGTCGATGTGGTCGGTCGCCCGGGACACCCCGGGCAGCTTCGGCCAGGCGACCCCGTCGGCGTCCGGGCTCGACGTTCCCGCCGGAAGTTTCGGTAACGTGTTCAACGACTACGGCACCACCAGCGTCGTCAGCGGCCCACCGCCGGCGATCTCCATCGCCGATCTGACGATCACCGAAGGCGACGGTGAGCACGCCCACTTCATGTTCGTCGTGACCCTGGACAAGGCAGGGTCCGAAACGGTGACGGTGTCCTATGTGACGTCGAACGGCTCGGCGCTGGCCGGAAGCGACTACGTCGCAACGTCGGGCACGATCGAGTTCGCCCCGGGCGTGACGTCACGGACGGTGCACGTGGACGTTCTCGGCGACACCGCAGCCGAGGGTACCGAGGCGTTCGTGGTGACACTGTCGAGCCCGACGGGGGCGACGATTGCCGACGGCACAGCCGTCGGGACCATCACCGACGACGACGCCGCCGCTCCCACACCGGGCACGGGGTCGGTCACCTACGTGGTACGGGACAACTGGGGTTCAGGGTTCGTCGCCGAGGTGGATCTGACCGCGGGCTCTGCCGGGTTCGACAGCTGGACAGTGGAATTCGACTCTCCGGCGCAGATCAGCAACATCTGGAACGCCGAGATCGTCAGCCACGTCGGCACCCGCTACGTGGTGCGCAACGCCTCGTGGAACGCCAAGGTCGCCGCTGGCCAGACCGTACAGTTCGGTTTCCAGGCGAGCCCGGGCGGTGCCACGGCCACCGCCACCGGCTTTGCCGTCAACGGCGTGCCCACCGGCGGCCAGAATCCGGCGCCCGTGCTGCCGAAGGTGTCGGTCGCCGATGCCACGGTGGCCGAATCCGACAGCGGCACCAGGAACCTGACGTTCGTGGTGACGTTGGATAAGGCGCCGACCTCGCCGGTGAGCATCGCGTACGCGACCGCCAACGGCACCGCAACAGCCGGCAGTGATTTCACTGCCGCCTCCGGAGTGCTGACCTTCGCCGCCGGTGTGGTCTCCCAGCAGGTCGGTGTGGTCATCGCGGGTGACACAGCGGTGGAGTCGGACGAGACCTTCACCCTGACGCTGTCCAACCCGAACGGGGTGACGATCGCCGACGGATCCGCAGTCGGCACCATCACCAACGACGACGTGGCCACCCCGGCGCCTGGCAACTCGTCGGCTTCCTTTGTGGTGAGCGATGATTGGGGATCGGGGTTCACCGCGGCGGTCACCGTCACCGCAGGGCCGTCGGGCCTGGACGGCTGGACGGTGGAGTTCGATTCCCCGGCGCAGATCAGCAACATCTGGAACGCGAAGATCGTCAGCCGGGTCGGCAACCACTACGTCATCCGCAACGAGTCCTACAACGCCAAGGTCGCCGCCGGTCAGACGGTCAGCTTCGCCTTCCAGGCATCTCCGGGCGGTGGTTCGGCCACGGCGACCAACTTCGTGGTCAACGGCCAACCTGTCGCCGGCGCGCAGCCGGCCCTGTCGGTCGCCGATGCTCAAGCGGTCGAATCCGACGGTGGCGCCAGCGATATGACGTTCCTTGTGACGCTGTCGCAGGCCTCGACCAGCCCGGTTACGGTCGGCTACACCACCGCCGCCGGAACTGCGACCGCCGGCGTCGACTACACCGCGACTACCGGGGTTCTCACGTTCGCGCCGGGGGTGCTGGCACAGCAGGTCCGGATCGCGATCGCCGGAGACACCACCGTCGAAGCCGACGAGACCTTCACGTTGACGCTGTCGAACGCCAGCGGCGCGACGGTCGCCGACGGCTCCGCTCTCGGCACCATCGTCAACGATGATGTGACCGATCCGGCGAACCTGACGCTGAGCATCTCCGATGCCTCCGTGGTCGAGGGTGAGCCCGGCACCGGGGTCGACCCTGGGTGGTTCAGCACGTCGGGTAACCAGATCGTCGACTCGGCGGGCAACCCGGTGCAGATCGCCGGAATCAACTGGTTCGGTATGGAAAGCGACATCTTCACGCCGCACGGTCTGTGGACCCGCAACTACCAGGACATGATGGACCAGATGGTGGAACTGGACTTCAACACGATCCGGCTGCCGTACTCCAGTGAGATGCTGCACACCACCAAAGCGCCCAGCGGCATCGACTTCAACAAGAACCCTGACCTGGTGGGTCTGTCAGCGCTGCAGATCATGGACAAGATCGTCGACTACGCCGGTGAGATCGGGATGCGCGTGATCCTCGACCACCACCGCAGCAGTGCCGGCGCAGGCGCCAGTGAGAACGGCCTCTGGTACAACGCCGAATACACCGACGCGCAGTGGGTCGCCGACTGGCAGTTCCTGGCTCAGCGTTACGGAGCCGATCCCACGGTGATCGGGGCGGACCTGCACAACGAGCCGCACAACGGGACGTGGGGTGGCGGGGGAGCCAACGACTGGGCGGCGGCGGCCGAGCGGGCGGGCAACGCCATCCTCGACGTCAACCCCAATTGGTTGATGTTCGTCGAGGGTGTCGCGGTCTATGAGGGTCAGTCGTATTGGTGGGGCGGCAATCTGATGGGTGTCAAGGACCGGCCGATCGTGCTCGACGTGCCCAACCGGGTGGTCTATTCGCCGCACGACTACCCGAACTCGGTGTACAACCAGCCGTGGTTCCAGACGGCGAACTTCGGCGAGGCACTGCCGGACAAGTTCGAGCAGATGTGGGGGTACATCTACCAGGAGAACATCGCCCCGATCTATCTGGGCGAGTTCGGCACCAGGCTCACCGACCCCAAGGACGTCATCTGGTACGAGGCGATCACCTCGTACCTCTCCGGCGATTTCGACAACAACGGCACCATCGACATCCCCGAGGGCACGCAGGACCTGTCGTGGACGTTCTGGTCGTGGAACCCCAACTCCACCGACACCGGCGGCATCCTGTCCGATGACTGGAACACCGTCAACGAGAACAAGATGGCGTACCTGGAGTCCATCCAGTTCGACTTCGACGAGGCGGCCGCAGGCGTGCTCGTGCACTTCGAGGTGACGCTGGCCGAACCCTCGGCCGGTTCGGTGACGTTGCGGTATGCGACATCGGACGGCACCGCGACAGCAGGCAGCGACTATGCCGGGGCTTCCGGTGTCCTGACGTTCGCACCGGGCGAGACCAGCAAGACCATCAGCGTGGTGGTGTTCGGGGACACCGTCCTGGAAGGTGACGAAAGTTTCCTCGTCACGCTGTCCAACCCGTCGGGAGCCGCGATCACCGACGGGACCGGCGCCGGCACCATCGTCGACCGCACCGAGGTGTGACTGCGACTGCATGGCCGCCACGGTTCAACGGCCGAGGCGGTACCGACGTTCAGGCCGGCCGACGCCGTACTGCAGGCGAAGTTCGACAGCGCCTGTGCTGAGGAAGTGCTCGAGGTAGCGGCGCGCACTCACCCGCGAGATGCCGACCAGCTCAGCACATTCCGCTGCCGACACCTCTCCGGCGTCGCGGACCGCGGAGATCACCGGTTCGCCGGTCTCCGCGCCGAGGCCCTTGGGAAGCGGCTTGGTGACCGAGGGGCCGCCGAAAAGCGAGTCGATCATCGACTGGTCGGCGCCGCCGGCGGTCTCCAGAGCGTCCGCGCGGCTGGCGAAAGCCGTGAGCTTGGCCTGCAACTGGAATCCGTCCACCTGATCGACGAAACGGCGGTGGATCTCCGCAACCATGAAATCGTCGTCCACGACCAGCACGTCACGCATGGCTGTCCGCCGAGGGGGTGAGCCGCACCAGGAACTGTGCACCGCCGCCGGGCGCGTCGTGGACCTCGACGGTGCCGCCGTGCTGTGCGGTGACCAGACGCACCAGTGCCAGGCCGATACCCCGCCCGCCGGGTACATCCGGCTTCGACGTGACGCCGCGGGCGAAGATGGCCTCCCGCAGATCCTCCGGGACGCCGGGTCCCGAATCGCGCACCGAGATCGCCAGCCCGTCGCGATCCTCGACGGTCACGCATGCCTCCGTCGACCCGACCGAAACCTCCACCGCATTGTCGATGAGGTTGCCCAACAGGGTGATCACATCCGTGCCCAACGCCGGTTCCAGGGGCTCCAGGTGAGATCCGGAATCCAACTCCAGCTGCACCCCGCTCTCGGCGGCCAGGGAGGTCTTGGCGATCAGCAGGGCCGCCACCGCGGGATCGGAGATCCGTCGGGTGACCGCGTCGCTGATCTCCGCGCGCCGTCGTGTCAAGGGGCCCAACAGATCACGGACGGAATCGTACTCACCGAGCTGGACCAACCCCGATATCGTGTGCAGTTGATTGGCGAACTCGTGGGTCTGCGCACGCAACGTGTCGGTCACGCTCTTGTGCGAGGACAGCTGCCCCTGCAGAGCAGCGAGCTCGGTGCTGTCGCGCATCGTGGTCACGGTGCCGATCCGTTGGCCCTGACTGGTTGCCGCTCGGCGGCTCAACGCCAACAGCTTGGTCCGGGTGGCGATCACGACATCACGGCCTTCCTCGTCGTTGAGCAGGAACGACACCACCGCGGGGTCGAGACCGACGCTGTCCACCCGGCGTCCCACCGCTTGTGCCGGTGACGCCGAGCAACTCCTGGGCGCTGTCGTTGAGCACCGTGTCTCGCCGTCGTTGTTCACAGCAATCACACCTTCACGAATGCTGTGCAGCAGGGCTTCCCGGTGGTCGGCCAGGTTCGCGATCTCGGCCACCTCCAGACTGCGGGTGTGTTTCTTGCTTCGCCGGGACAGCAGCCACGACGCGACCATGCCCAGTGCCGCACCAAATCCCAGGTAGATCAGCAGGCGCTCGCCGGCACCGCTGAGCAGATCCCACACCGACGGGTAAGCCTCGCTGACCGAGGCCACGGCGAGGACGTCGCCGTCACCGGAGAGAATCGGCACCTGACCGATGAGGCTGTGGGTGCCGTCGATGTCGGTGTCGCCGAACCAGGCCCTGCCCTCGTCGGCACGACTCGGCCCCAAGTCCATCCGTGCGCCGACCCCTGGGCTGGGCCATCACCAGCGCGCTGTTCTTCGCCGGATGCGCGACGGTGGTGGGCAGCAAGCACTATGTACGCAACCTCGCGATCGGGGTCGTGTTGGCCGTCGCCAGCTTTTACGCGTTCTACTCCGGGCTCGGAATCCCGCTGCCCGCAGGCATCTTGGATGGGATCCTGTAAATGGAGAACTTCGACTGGCTCATGCAGGGCTTCGCCGAGGCCGCCACCCCGACGAACCTGATGTACGGCGTGATCGGCGTGCTGCTCGGCACCGCGGTGGGGTGCTGCCTGGCATCGGACCCGCCATGACGGTGGCGCTGCTGCTGCCGATCATCTACAACGTCAGCCCGAGTGCGGCGTTCATCATGTTCGCCGGACATCTTCTACGGCGGCATGTACGGCGGTTCGACGACGTCGATCCTGCTCAACACTCCGGGCGAGTCGTCGTCGGTGATCACCGCCCTCGAGGGCAACAAGATGGCCAAGGCCGGCCGAGCGGCCCAGGCGTTGGCCACCGCCGCCATCGGCTCGTTCGTCGCCGGCGCCATCGGCACCACGATGCTCGCAGCGTTCGCACCCGCGATATCACGATTCGCCGTCACCCTCGGCGCGCCGTCGTACCTGGCGATCATGCTGTTTGCGCTCGTCGCTGTGACCGCGGTGCTGGGGTCCTCGAAGATGCGCGGGGTTATCTCGCTGCTCCTCGGTCTGGCGATCGGAGTCGTCGGCATCGACTCACTGACCGGGCAACCGCGCGCCACCTTCGGCATCCCTGCTGCTCAGCGACGGCATCGACATCGTGGTGATCGCGGTGGCCGTCTTCGCGCTCGGCGAGGCACTTTGGGTCGCCGCGCATCTGCGGCGGCGCCCGGCGGAAGTCATCCCGGTCGGCCGGCCCTGGATGGGCAAGGAGGACTGGAAGCGCTCATGGAAGCCCTGGCTGCGTGGCACCGCCTACGGGTTCCCGTTCGGCGCGCTGCCTGCCGGCGGTGCGGAGCTGCCGACGTTCCTGAGCTACATCACGGAGAAGAAGCTGACCAAACACCCCGAGGAGTTCGGCAAGGGGGCCATCGAAGGGGTCGCAGGACCCGAAGCCGCCAACAACGCCTCCGCCGCAGGAACTCTGGTACCGATGCTGTCGCTTGGTCTGCCCACCAACGCGACCGCGGCGGTGATCCTGACAGCGTTCGTGTCCTACGGAATACAGCTCGGCCCGACGCTGTTCGACAGCGACCGCTGCTGATCTGGACGCTGATCGCAAGCCTGTTCATCGGCAACTTCCTGCTGCTGGTGCTGAACCTGCCGCTGGCGCCGGTGTGGGCCAAGCTGCTGCGCACTCCGCGGCCATACCTGTACGCGGGCATCCTGTTCTTCGCCGCGCTCGGCGCGTTCGCGGTGAACCTGCAACCACTGGATCTGGTACAGCTGCTGTTGTTCGGGCTGATGGGCCTGATGATGCGCAGATTCGGACTTCCGGTGTTGCCGTTGATCATCGGCGTCATCCTGGGGCCGCGCATCGAACGCCAGCTGCGGCAGAGCCTGCAGCTGGGCGGCGGCGACCGGGTGTCGCTGTTCAAAGAGCCCGTGGCGATCGGCACCTACATCATCATGGCGCTGCTGCTGTTGGCACCGTTGATCCTGCGGCTGATGCACCGTAGCGAGGAGAGCCTGTTGATCGTCGAGGACAACAGGGACCAGAAGCAGAAGGCAGGCAGGCTGTGACCGACGAGCGCTCGCGCGAGGAGAATCGATGATCGTCACCGGGTACACGGCGGACAGCTTCGGCCATGCCGCGCTAAAGCACGGCATCGCCGAGGCCAAATTGCGCGACACCAACGTGTTGGTCATCAACGCGACCTCAGGGGAATCCTACGTCGACTCCAGATTCGCCGGGACGCCCGAAGTCCACGACGTCGAGGCCCGGCTGGCGCAGTGCGGCGTGGAATTCGAGCTCGTCCAGCCGGTCGGCGTCGACGCCGCCGACGAACTGCTTGCCGCGATGGGCCGCGAGGAGGCGCAACTGTTGGTCGTCGGCATTCGGCACCGCAGCCCCGTCGGCAAACTGCTGCTCGGCAGCGTCGCGCAGAAGCTGATCCTGGAATGCCCGAAACCGGTCCTGGCGGTCAAGCCCCCGGAGGCATGACCGCGCTCAGGTACCGACAGTGTTCGGCGCCTCCTCGGATATCGACTCGGAGCTCTTCGGTGACGTGGTGAGAACCGCCGCGATGCACAACCCGGCGATCACAAAACACAACACCGCGTACCAGAGGCTGCCGGTGGGGTCGCCTGCCGCCGTGACACCGTCGGTGGCAGCGAGGTACGCGGGCAACGCGGCGAGCCACAGGACCGCCATGACAACCAGATAGCCGACGGCGTAACCGAACATCAGCGGGTTGGAATATGCTGGTGTGGTTGGTGTTTCGCTTCGCTGGGGGCGCCACTGTTCCACAGTACCGGAACGGCGACCACGGTGATGGCGACCAGTTCGGCTGCGTAGACGAACCCGGCCACCGCGGTGCTGCCCGACAATCCACCTGCGAGCGTGGCCGGCAGCGGAAGCACGGCGGTACCGATGGATGCGAGCACACCGACCGCGACGGTGCGGCCGAGGATCTGGCCGCCCGAGAAGGTTCGGCCCTCGTCCACGTGTCGGCCGATGAAGAACTGCACGCACAACGCCAGCGACATCGGCCACAGGGCGGCGAACACCACGACGCTGGGCAGCGGCACCGAGTCGAAGAACGGTGGTTCATCGGGTGGTCCAATGTCCATTCCCACCAACGCAACTGCGGGCCAGATGGTCGAAGATCTCGTAGAACGCATGGTGGATGAAGCCGACGCAGACCGCGCCGATCACGGTTCCGTAGTGGCGGAACACCCCGAGGCTGCGCACGATCTCGAAGGCCACCGTCGCCATCATCGGATAAATCGCCGCGATGTAGAGCGGCAACCGGCCCCAGAGGAACTCGACCGTGAACACGTTGTGCGCGAACATCGTGTCTATGTGCTCGGCGATCCCGAACGCCGTCGGAAAGTACGGGGCGGCTCGATGATGAGCAGATACGCGATGGCGCCGAACCACAGCACGATATTGGTCGGGTCGTTGTGGCGCCGGAGTCGGATGATTGCGTACACGAGGGCCAGTACGGCACCGGCGATCACGGTGAGCTCGAGAAGCGGCAGCGTCCAGTTCTGCAGCGCGAACGGATTGCGGAACTCGACCAGTCCACCGGCCGATTCACGCGAGAATCCCAATCGCGCCGCGAGATCGGCGAAGGTCGGAGTGCACAGATCAGACATGGGCGGTGCTTCTTTCGTCGTCTCGATCGGCTGTGTACCACTGGGTCACGCCGTAGCCGACGGCGTAGCGGTCAAACCATTCCTGAGCCAGCGCGGGGTTGTTCGTTCGCGGGATCGTGGCCGGGGATCTGGCTACGGACGATGCCCGACAGCGCGACGAGCTGCTCCCTGCGGGGGAGATGGCGGAACGCATCGGCGAACGGGCCGTCGTCACGCACCTGAGTGAACGGCAATCGTTGCCGCAGGGCCTTCGTGCGGCGGCGAATCCGGACGTCGACATCGCATCGACCTTGCGGTCCGACAGCGGCACATACCTGTTGAAGTCCTCGGAGGCCAGCCGGATGATCCTCATGACATGCTTGAAGATCGACGGCGCCACCCGCATGCGGTACCACGGGTCGTCGACGACCGCGTCGTAGATGGTCAGCGCCGAACTGCGGTGCTCCACCTCTTCGACGAAGTGCCACAGGAAAAGTGATGCGACCCCGTCGTCACCCGGGGCGAACAGTGTGTCGTCTTGATCGAGCATGAGCTTGAACACCGGGGTGAAGGTGGCCTCGAGATCTGCCGTATACGCCAGACGGTACTTCAGGGGCGTGTTGGCGGTCATCTCGTCGAAGGCGGCGACGACGTTGTCGAGCGTGTCCTTCAGCGCCGGGTAGGCCTTGATCAACCCTTTGGCGTGCTGTCGGTGCGCCATCGCGTGCTGACCCTCTTGGCGGACGAATGCGTCGGCCTCCTCGGCGACGGCCGGATCTCCGATGTGCGGCATCGCCTCGGGGATCATGCTGCCGATCATCTTCTCGAATCCGATGGCCAGGAACGACACCGCGTTTGCCATCGAGGAGAACGCGGGATTGGTCTCGTTCCACACGAAGGGCACCGGGTGACTCGCGAAGGCGAATCGTAGTTTGCGGACTATCAGGTCGGTCACGGTCGAACCTCGGCAATTCTCAGTAATCATACGCTATGGCGGCTAAATGTATGATTACTGTGTTCCGGCTCCGACGTCAACGCCTGTGCTAGCGTCGGTGCCACGATGGCACGCAAACGCCGTGGTTGGAGCGGTGATCCGCCCGCCACCGATGCCGAAGCCGCACAGCGCATCGTCGCCACCGCCGTCGATCTGATCGCCCGGACCGGGTCGGCCATCACGATCGCCGACGTCGCCGAGTCGCTCGGGGTCATCAGGCAGACGGTGTACCGCTACTTCTCCACCGCCGACGAGTTGATGCGCGCCGCCGCGATCGCGTCGGTCGACGGATTCCTCGATCAACTCGCCGCACACGTGCACGGAATCAACGACCCCGCCGATGCCATGACCGAAGGGGTGATGTTCACCCTCGACGCCGTCGTCGCGATCCCGCACCTGGCGATCCTGCTGTCCGCGCCGAGTCCGGCTGCCCGCCCTAGTGAGGTCACCTCGGAACTGGCGCAGGACTTCGGTATGCGGATGATCACCCGGTTCGACGTGGACTGGGCACACTACGGCTACGACGACGCGGCGCTGCGTGATCTGGTCGAGTTCACGCTGCGGACCATGCTGTCGTTCTTCGTCGCTCCCAACGACCCGAGCCGTTCGCCTGCCGAATTACGGCTGTTCCTGAAGCGGTGGCTCGGCAGCGCGATCACGGCGCAGGCCGGCGCAGGTGACCTCAGAGCGTGACCCGGATGTTCCCGTCCACGGCCTCGACCGGATAGCTGCGTACCGACATCTGGGCTCCGGAAACCTCTGTGCCCGTGCAGAGGTCGAAAGTATGGTTGTGCAACGGGCATACGATGACGCGGTCGTCGGCCAGACCGTCGGCCAACGGACCGCCCTTGTGTGGGCACACCGCGTCGACCGCCCGCAGCGAATCGTCGCGCAGTCGGAAGACCGCGATCTGGGTGCCGTCGATGGCAAACGTGCGGGCCTCGCCAACCGGGATCTCGTCGACCCGGCCGATGTCGATCCTGACGGCATCGCTCATCGCGCCGGGTCCATCCGTTGGGACTGCGCCCAGGGTGTTGTTCTTGCCGGAATCAGCGCCGTGAGCGCAGTCTCAACGACTCTCACGTCACTCATCGCACGGGCACCCTGGGCAGCGGCAGCAGCGGCAGCGACGACCGGAACTGGCCTTCCGACGCCGGTTCCCGCCCGTCCTGCCACGGATCGCGGTAGGCGTCCACCGACTTCTGCATCCGCTCGTCCAACCCGGCGATGAAGCTCTCGTCGGGCTCTTCGACCAACACGGCGCGCAGGTGCTCGATGCCGAGCCTGGGCACCCACTTGTAGGTGCGCTCCAGCCAGTTCGCATTCTCGCGGTAATACTGGATGAACCGGCCCGTCAGGGTGATCACCGCCTGCGGGTCGTCGACGGTGGCCAGCAGATCGCCCTTGCGGACGTGCGCCCCGGCCGCACCGCCGACATAGACCTCCCAGCGTCCTCCCTCGACCGCCACCACACCGAGGTCCTTGCACAACGCTTCCGCGCAGTTGCGTGGGCAGCCGGTGACAGCCAGCTTCAGCTTGGCGGGGCTGGCCAGCCCCTGATACCGCTCCTCGATCGCGATCCCCAGCGCGGTGGAATCACCGAGGCCGTATCGGCAGAAGTCGCTGCCGACACAGGTTTTCACGGTCCGGAAACTCTTGCCGTAGGCGTATCCCGACGGCATGTCGAGGTCCGCCCACACCGAGGGAAGATCCTCCTTGCGCACCCCGAGCAGGTCGATACGCTGGCCGCCGGTCAGCTTGATCATCGGGATCTCGTAGCGTTCCGCGACGTCGGCGATCTTGCGCAATTGGGCGACGTCGGTGACCCCGCCCTTCATCTGCGGCACCACCGAGAACGTGCCGTCGCGCTGGATGTTGGCGTGCACCCGGTCGTTGATGAACCGCGCGTCACGCTCGTCGACGTACTCGTCGGCCCACATCATATCGAGCAGGGACGCCAGCGCCATCTTCGAGCCCGCGTCCTCCCGGCCGTCCGGAGCCAGCGCGGCGAACACCGAGGACACCGAGTGCAGTTCGAGCTCGCGGATGTGCCGCATCAGCGTCGGCTTGTCGTACGGAATGCCGGGCACGTACCACGACGCCGACGGATCCTCGGTGATCGCCCCGCCGGCGGCCCACTCCACCACCTGGCAGACCAGCTCCTTGCACGAGCCGCACCCCTTGCCTGCCTTGGTTTTTGCCATCACGCCGGCCACCGAGGACTCGCCGCCGTGCACACAGTCCACCAGCGCGCCCTTGGAGACACCGTTGCAGTTGCACACCTGGGCGCCGTCGGCCAGTTCGGCGACCCCGACACCCACATCCGGTGTGCCGATGTCGAACATCAGCTCCACCCGCTCGTCGGGCAGCGGCATCCCGCTGTCGAACGCCTGCGTCAGGAACGACACCTTCGACACGTCGCCGACCAGGGTGGCGCCCACCAGTTTCCCGTCACGGATCACCACCGTCTTGTACACGCCGTGCTTGGGCTCGGAGTACTGCACGAACTCGTCATCGGGATGTTCGGGGCCCTTGACGCCCATCGAGGCGACGTCGACACCGGCGACCTTGAGCTTCGTGGCGACCCGGGAGCCGTGGTAGGCCGCACTGGTATCGGCACCGGTCAGGTGGTCGGCCAGTACCTTGGCCTGCTCCCACAGCGGCGCCACCAGCCCGTAGACCTGGCCGCGGTGCTGTGCGCACTCACCGACGACGTAGACGTCGTCGTCATCGACCGAGCGCATGTGGTCGTCGGTGACGATGGCACGCTCCACCGTCAGGCCGGCCCGCTGTGCCAGCCCCACGTTGGGCCGGATGCCCGTCGCGATCACCAGCATGTCGCAATCCAATCGGCTTCCGTCGGCGAAAGCGATCGCCCGGAGCCGACCGTCGGTGACGACCACCTCGGTGGTGCGTTTCTCGGTGTGGACCGTGATTCCCAGCGATTCGACCGACTTGCGCAGGATCGAGCCGGCCGGATCGTCCAGTTGTGCGTTCATCAGGGTCGGTCCCGCGTGGACGACGTCGACGGTCAAGCCGCGATTCTGCAGTCCCCGAGCGGCTTCCAGCCCCAGCAACCCGCCACCGATGACGACGGCTTTGGTGCGGTTGGCGGCTTCGGCGATCATCGTGGCGGTGTCGTCGAGTGTCCGGAAGCCGAACACGCCGTCAGCCAGGGTCTTGTTGTCGGCCCACAGCCCCGTCATCGGGGGGAAGAACGACCGGCTTCCGGTGGCCAGGATCAGTTTGTCGTAACGCAGTGCGGTGCCGTCGTCGGCGTGCACCAGGTGGGCGAAGGTGTCGAGTCGGACGACACGGACCCCGCTGCGCAGGTCGATATCGTTGTCGAGGTACCAGTCCAGGGTGTTGAGGTAGATTTCGGCCGGATCGTCAAGGCCGGCAAGCACGTTCGACAGCAGGATGCGGTTGTAGTTGCCGTAGGGCTCGTCACCGAACACGGTGATGTCGAACTGATCCCGGCCGCCTCGGGCGAGGACCTCCTCGATGGCGCGGATCCCGGCCATCCCGTTGCCGACCACCACGAGGCGGGCTTTTTTCGACATCACACCTCCACGAGGCCCAGATCGACGATCACGGTGCCCGTGGTGCCTTCGGGGGCCGCGACGTAGAGCTCGAGCACCGTGTCGGCGAGCAGATCCTCCACCACCCGTAACGCCACGTGGGTGGCGCCCGCGGCGGCGATCGGGAAGTAGCGCATCGGTGTGCCGTCACGGAACAGGATCACGGTGACCATCTGCTCGGCGGAGTTGCCGCCACGAAAGTAGACCGGCTGCGAGGTGGCGCCTGCAGGGACCACGTAGCGCAGTGATTCGTCGATCAGCAGCGGTTTTTGGTATCCGCCGCCGTCGAACTCGAACACACCTTGCAGGAATCGAGGGCTGCTTCCGTCGGACATGGCTCGAAGCTAGAAGCCGGTTGTTTCCGATTCGTTTCGCCCGCAAGTCACCCGTGCATCCCCCTGATCACTCACCGACCACCTCACGGTGAGCTGACCTGCGGTGTGAGGGCATGTTTTCATCGCGGTCACCAACGTGCAACGGATGCGGAATGCCCAGGCAGTAAACCTGGGACAAGCCCGAACGCAGCGTTGCGGTTTCGGGCGGGGAGTGTCTGGCACAGCCGTCGGCGGCGGCAGTTGACCGCATCGGATCCAATCCACCACAGGAGACATCATGACCGTTACGGATAGCGAGTCGACGGGGGCTGTCACCACGGCGCCGTCCGAGGCGCCCGGTCGTCATCGGGGCAAGCACTGGATCGACGACTGGCGCCCCGAGGACCCGGAATTCTGGGACACCACCGGGCGTCCCATCGCACGGCGCAACCTGATCTACTCGATCTTCGCCGAACACATCGGTTTCTCGGTGTGGCTGCTGTGGAGCATCGTCGTCGTGCAGATGACGGTGGCGGCCGACGGCACCGCCACCGCATCCGGCTGGGCACTGAGCACGTCCCAGGCGCTGTGGCTGGTCGCGGTGCCCAGCGGGGTGGGAGCGTTCCTCCGGTTGCCCTACACGTTCGCCGTCCCGGTGTTCGGTGGGCGCAACTGGACGGTGATCTCGGCGTTGCTGCTGCTGATCCCGTGCCTCGGGCTGGCGTGGGTGGTGAGCAACCCGGACATCCCGTTCTGGGTGCTCCTGATGGTCGCCGCCAGCGCCGGATTCGGTGGCGGCAACTTCGCGTCGTCGATGGCCAACATCTCGTTCTTCTACCCGGAGAAGGAGAAGGGCTGGGCGCTGGGACTCAACGCGGCGGGCGGAAACATCGGAGTCGCCGTGGCACAGAAGGTGATTCCGCTCATAGTCACCATCGGCGCGGGCGTGACGCTGTCGCTGGCCGGGCTGTTCTACGTGCCATTCGCAGTGGCCGCGGCGGTGTGCGCGTTCCTGTTCATGAACAACCTCACCGAGGCCAAAGCGGACGTCAAGCCGGTCTGGCATTCACTGCGGCACACCGACACCTGGGTGATGTCGTTGCTCTACATCGGGACGTTCGGTTCGTTCATAGGGTACTCGGCGGCGTTCCCGACGCTGCTCAAGGCGGTGTTCGACCGTGGTGACATCGCGCTGACCTGGGCGTTTCTCGGAGCCCTCATCGGGTCGATCGCCAGGCCGTTCGGCGGCAAACTCTCGGACCGGCACGGCGGAGCGCGGATCACCGCGGTGAGCTTCGTTATGCTGGCGGTCGGCGCAGCCGGTGCACTGTGGTCGGTGCAGGCCACCAACATGCCGGTGTTCTTCATCGCCTTCATGTTCCTGTTCATCGCCACCGGAATCGGCAACGGCTCCACCTACCGGATGATCTCCAAGATCTTCCGCGTCAAAGGCGAGGACGCCGGCGGCGACCCGCTGACCATGCTCCACATGCGCCGCCAGGCCGCAGGTGCACTGGGCATCATCTCGTCGGTCGGTGCGTTGGGAGGGTTCATCGTGCCGCTCGCCTACGCCTGGGCCAAGTCCGAGTTCGGTAACATCCAGCCGGCGCTGCAGTTCTACGTCGGCTTCTTCCTCGTCCTGCTGGTGGTGACGTGGTTCTTCTACCTGCGCAAGGGCAGCCGGATGGCGCAGGCGGGCGTCTGACGCGGAGATGACGACATCGCGATGACGACGCGCACTGCCTGCTCGTACTGCGGGGTCGGCTGCGGGATCTCGGTGGAGACCCGCACCG
>NZ_JBAUJB010000100.1:0-3165 GCF_049683355.1 Mycobacterium sp. | reverse complement strand
ACGCCGAGGCCATCGCGTCGAAGTTGCCGCCGACGGTCAGCGTGGCCGACGTCAGCACCGCCGTCGAACGGCCGAACAGGCTGGCGCGCAACAGGCCTGCCACCGACAGCGGGGCCACCCGCAGGGTCGAGCGGGCACCGGTGCGGGCGTCCTCGGTCTGCTCGAT
Source organism: Mycobacterium sp. (assembly GCF_049683355.1). GTDB lineage: Bacteria > Actinomycetota > Actinomycetes > Mycobacteriales > Mycobacteriaceae > Mycobacterium. The sequence goes on along the minus strand of NZ_JBAUJB010000100.1, from coordinate 2,999 downwards.
CCACACCACGTCGGAGCGGTCGGGGATGGCGGGAACAAACGAGCTGAGGACCCGGGACGCGGTGTCGGCGACGTCGGAGAGCGCGGTCGCCGCTTCGGCGCGCGCCGCGGCGGCCTTCGGGTCATTGGGTGCGGTGTCGATCGAGGTCCTGGCCCCTGCCGCGGCGTCCCGCAGCACCGTCAGGTAATTCGCCAGCTCCTCGTCGAGTACGTCGATGCGGCCCGGCCGGGCGTCGAACAGCGCCGAGGAGAACGTCGCGATCGCCCCCTCCAGCCGCTGTGCGAGTTCGGGGTCGACTATCCGGGCCGCACGGCGCTGCGCGATGCCCAGCGACGCCGCCGAGAGCTCTGCGGTCGCCACGCCCGTGACCCGGTCCACCAACTCATGGGCCTCGTCGACGATCAATAAGTCGTGCTCGGGCAGGACGTTGGCCTCGCCGATCGCGTCGATCGCCAGCAAGGCGTGGTTGGTGACGACGATATCGGCGTGGCCGGCCCGGTCGCGGGCGCGTTCGGCGAAACAATCGGTGCCGAACGGGCAGCGGGACACCCCGATGCATTCCCGAGCCGATACGCTGACCTGCGACCACGACCGGTCGGGGACCCCGGGGGCCAGCTCGTCACGGTCGCCGGTCTCGGTGCTCGACGACCACTTGATCAGCCGCGCCACGTCGCGCCCCAGGGCGCTGGCCGCGACGGGGGAGAAGAGTTCCTCCTGCGGTAGGTCCTCCGGTGCCGGCGGAGCGCCGTCGGAGCCCGCCTGACTGCCGTTGTGAATTTTGTTGAGACACAGGTAGTTTCCCCGCCCCTTGAGAAGAGCGAACTCCGGCCTGCGGGGCAGTGAGCCGGCCAGCGAGTCGGCTAGTCGAGGCAGGTCGCGGTCGACCAGCTGACGTTGCAGGGCGATGGTCGCGGTCGACACGACCACGGGGCGGTGATCTGCCAGCGAGTGCGCGACCGCGGGCACCAGGTAGGCCAGCGACTTTCCGGTGCCGGTGCCGGCCTGTACCGCGAGGTGCTCACCGCGTTCGAAAGCATCGGTCACCGCCTCGGCCATGGCGATCTGCCCGGCGCGTTCCGTCCCGCCCAGTGCGGCCACCGCGTGGGCCAGCAGTTCGGTGACCTCAGGCATCCGCCGACCCGGTTCTCAGCGTCCGCGCCGTGTCGGCGCGATCAGCCGCGTCGGGATCGCCGGGTCTCCTTTGGAGAGCTTCAGACCGTCCCACGGAAGGCTGTGCAGACCCTCGCCGACGCGTTCCCGCGCAGCTTCGAGGTCGAGGTCGGTGACCGGCTCCCCGCCGCGCACCAGCGGTGCCGTCAGCTGCCGCCAGGCCAGACCCGGGGAGGGGGGCGGCGGTTCGTCGGCCGGGTACACGACTTCCTCGACGACGGTCCCGGATCCCTTGGCGACCCGGGCGGCGCACTTGCGCCCGCCGTGGGACTCCTTGTGGCTGCTGCGTTTCTCGACCGGGATGCCGTCGACTTCGACCAGCTTGTAGACCATGTTGGCGGTCGGGGCGCCCGATCCGGTGACCACCGACGTGCCGACACCGAAGGAGTCGACGGGATCGGCGCGAAGCGCGGCGATGGCGAACTCATCCAGGTCGCCGGAGACCACGATCCGGGTCTCGGTGGCGCCGAGACCGTCGAGCTGCTCGCGTACCTGGCGGGCCAGCACACCGAGGTCACCGGAGTCGATACGGACAGCCCCCAGCCGGGGCCCCGCGACCTCGACGGCGTTGGCGACCCCCGCGGTGATGTCGTAGGTGTCCACGAGCAGCGTCGTCTCTACACCCAGTGCAGCGACCTGGGCGCGGAACGCCGCCTTCTCCCAGTCCGACGGCGACTGCCCCTCGCCGTCGGTGGTGTGCAGCAGCGTGAAGGCGTGCGCGCTCGTCCCGAGCGCCGGCACCCCGTAGCGGCGCTTGGCCTCGAGGTTCGACGACCCGGCGAATCCCGCGAGGTGGGCCGCGCGCGCCGCTGCGACGGCGGCGTGTTCGTGGGTGCGCCGGGAGCCCATCTCGATCAGCGGGCGGCCATCGGCGGCACCGACCATGCGGGCCGCGGCCGAGGCCACGGCGGTGTCATGGTTGAAGATCGACAGCGCCAGCGTCTCGAGCAGCACGCATTCGGCGAAGGTTCCGTGAACGGACAGCACCGGCGACCCGGGGAAGTACAGCTCGCCCTCCGGGTAGCCGTCGATGTCGCCCCGAAACCGGTACCCGGCCAGGAACTCGAGGGTGTCGGTGTCCAGGAAATCGTCCAGTGAGTCCACCGTGGCGGCGTCGAACCTGAACTCCTGCAACGCTTCCACGAGCCTGGCGGTACCGGCTGTGACGCCGTAGCGCCGCCCCTCGGGAAGGCGCCGGGCGAACACCTCGAACGTGGCGCGCCGGTGCGCGGTACCGTCCTGCAATGCCGCGGCGAGCATCGTCAGTTCGTACTTGTCGGTCAGCAGCCCCAGCGGCAGACCCGGAGACGAGGCCCGGGACGATCCAGTCACCCGTCAACCGTATCGGTTCGGCGCACGGATGTGGCCCCGGTATTCTTGGGCGCATGGTCACGCCGGCGAAGGCCCGTCCGGGAACCCGCGAAGAACGCGACGTCGCCACCGTCCCGCGGGACGAGGTCGCCCCCGACAGCCCGTGGGTGACGCTGGTCTGGGACGATCCGGTGAATCTGATGACCTACGTGACCTATGTGTTGCAGAAGCTGTTCGGCTACTCCGAACCGCATGCCACCAAGCTGATGCTGCAGGTTCACAACGAGGGCAAGGCGGTGGTCTCGGCGGGCAGTCGGGAGTCGATGGAGATCGACGTGTCCAAGCTCCACGCCGCCGGGTTGTGGGCAACGCTGCAACAGGACCGCTGAGAAGACTGTGCGTAAGTGGAAGCGGGTCGAGGGCGCCGACGGCCCGCGGTTGCGGTCGGCGCTGGCCGCACACGAAGCCGAGTTGTTGAGCAGCCTGGTGACCTCCCTGCTCGGAATGCTCGAGGATCG